>DAOVKF010000048.1 GCA_030631915.1 Candidatus Omnitrophota bacterium | reverse complement strand
CCTGGTCATCGACGGCGCCCAGAACAGAGAAAGCGCGGCACGGTTAAAATGCTCTGTTGAACGGATATTCAAACAGGATAAGGTGATCGTTCTACTGGGGCTTTCCGGCGACAAGGATATCAGGGGCGTATGCGCCGAACTTCTGCCGTTAGCGGATGAATTTATACTTACCCGCGCTTCCGTGAAAAGGGCCGCGGATCCCGATCTTATAAAAGGATACATTAAGGGCAGGGAAGTCAGGATAGCCGATGATGTAAGGGAGTCTCTGGGGATAGCATTCAGCCGCGCGGGGAAGAACGACCTGATACTTGCGACAGGTTCGTTTTTTCTTATAAGTGAGATCCGGGAACTCATGATCGGCTCAAAGGCGGCCGGCGCAGAATGGCGGGAGCGCCGTTGTCAGGGGTAAAATGACCATGCATGCAGACAGGAACAACGACACGATCGCGGCTATCTCCACGCCTTCGGGCCAGGGCGGGATAGGCATTGTAAGGTTGAGCGGAAAAGGTTCGTTCCAGGTCGCTGACAGGATATTTACCTCTCCGAAAGGAGGACGTCCGTCCGGTTATCCCAGCCATTCCATTCGTTTCGGGCATATCAGGATCCCGGACAAAGGGGATATAGTGGACGAGGTCCTTCTTGCCGTGATGCGCGCGCCCGGGACATACACGTCCGAGGACGTGGTGGAGGTCAATTGCCACGGCGGGCCTGTACCCCTCAGAACCATACTGAAATTATGCCTGGACCAGGGGGCCCGTCTGGCGGAACCCGGCGAGTTCACGAAAAGGGCTTTTCTGAACGGCCGGATGGATCTGTCTCAGGCTGAGGCGGTGCTGGATATGATCAGGTCCGAGTCTGAGGCGGCTCAAAGGCTCGCCGCGCAACAGTTAAAAGGGGTATTTTCCGAAAAGATAAGAGGATTAAGGGATCGGATCATCCGTATTTTATCAGACATCGAACTGGCAATAGATTTCACTGAGGAGGACGTGCAGTTCGCTTCATCCGGAAAAATAACGCGGGATATTAAGAATTTACGCCGTTCGGTAAAGGAGGTCCTTGATACTTCCGGCAAGGGCATGATCTTGCGCCGGGGGATAAAGGCAGTGATCTGCGGCAGGCCCAATGTAGGCAAATCCAGCCTGATGAACGCGTTGCTAAGGCATGACCGGGTCATAGTAACGCCGGTCGCGGGAACCACGAGAGACGTGATCGAGGAATCCATGGATATTTCCGGTGTCATGGTCAGGTTGTCCGATACCGCGGGCATTATAGGGACACGCGACCGCGTGGGCATGGAAGGGGTAAAGCGCTCGCGGCAAAAGCTCCTGGAGGCGGATGTCGCGGTCTTCATGGTCGACGCCAGCCGTCCGTTGTCCGGCGAGGACCGGAGAATATACGGGATGGTCAGGGGGAAGAGGACCGTTGTTGTGATAAATAAGATAGATCTGCCCCGCGCGTTCGATGTTAAAGACGCGGTGAAAGCGTTTGAAACCAATGACGTTCTGGAGGTTTCAGCGCTCAGGGGCCGGGGGTTGGATAAAATAGAGGCCGCCATAGCGGAAAGGTCTTTCGGCGGCGACATGGATATAGCAATAGAAGGACCGATCGTGTCGAATTTAAGGCACAAAACAGCCCTGGAAAAGGCCCTTGAGGGTATTGAGAGGGGTATTGAGGTCACCGACAAAAACTATAATGGAGAGCTTTTATCAAGTGATCTGAACGAAGCCTTTTACCGGCTGGGACTGATCACCGGGGAATCCGCCGGGGATGACGTTCTGGACAGTATTTTTTCACAGTTCTGCATTGGGAAATGAGGCGAAATAGCGGCGTGTCAGGGGTCAGATGTCTATGACACAGCGTTTAAAGGAGGAAATGGATGGATAAGAAGAAGATAAGAAAGGCGGTAAAGGATATCCTGTTGGCGGTAGGAGAAGACCCTGAAAGGGACGGGCTTAAGGATACGCCGCGCAGAGTGGCTGATATGTACGAGGAGATACTCGGAGGCATAAATAAGGACGTTGGCGAAGAGATGGCGGTATTTTTCGAGAAAGAGCATGATGAGATAATCCTCCTGAAAGATATCCCGCTGTATTCACTGTGCGAGCATCATATGGTCCCGTTCCTGGGCAGGGCCCATGTCGCGTATATACCCGGCGAGAACAGGATCACGGGCCTGTCCAAAGTGGCAAGGGTCGTGGACACGCTTTCGAAAAGATTGCAGGTCCAGGAGAGGCTTACTACAGAAATAGCCGATGTCCTGATGAAGAGGCTGCGGCCAAAGGGAGTGCTTGTCATTATTGAGGCGGAACACCTGTGCATAAGCATGAGAGGGGTCAATAAGCCGGGGGTGACAACAACGACCAGCGCGGTCAGAGGCATATTCCGTTCAAGCCAGAAAACGCGTTCGGAAACACTGGCGCTGATCGCGCACAGGACGTAGCGGAGTTGAGACCTCCGACACCCCCCGCGCTTACATGGTTTCAAGGGCGAAAAGGGAGGATTAAAGCTTTTTCCGTTCAGAGCGATTTCTTAACGCCAAAAGTATAGACCATTTTGGCGGCTGCGGAACTCGCCCGCGTTCGCGGGCTCGAACAGTCCTCGCCGCCCGATATTTTCCAGAAAATATCGGGTTCCCAAAATGTTCAATACTTTTGGCTAAAATCGCAATTCACTCCAAAAGCTTCAATCCTCCCTCCCCTCTCTCTCCAAAATATTTGCATTTTACCGGCGTACATAATATAATGGCTTACGGGAATGACCGTGCGGGCCGTCTGGAGGAGATGCCGGACGCGGGCCTGTTTTTTTACAAGGGGAGAGATAACAGGGATGCAAGAGCTCAGTGCCGTATCGCAGGTTTTACATAACAGGGTATTTGTTACCACCTTTGTGGGGTGGTTTATGGCGCAGAGCGTTAAGGTCTTTCTGGGGGTAATAAGAGAGAAGCGCTTCAATTTCAAATGGTTCGTGGGGACCGGGGGCATGCCCAGTTCTCACGCGGCCGGCGCGACGGCGCTTGCTACCTGTGTCGGCATACAGGAAGGCGTGGGAACCGCGATCTTCGCGATGGCCGCGATGTTCGCGGTAGTGGTTATATCCGACGCGCAGGGGGTCCGCCGGGCCACCGGCAAACAGGCTGAGCTGTTGAACAAGATGCTGGATGATATTTACTGGGGTAAAAAAATACAGAACGACAGGCTTAAGGAACTTATAGGACATACTCCCAAAGAGGTAATTGTCGGGTTTTTTATCGGCCTGTGCGTTGCTTTTGCGTCGTTTTGGATATTTTAGGACGGAAACAGATGCCGGCGGGTCGGAAGGTTCAACTTTTTATAATATCGCTTCTGGTGGTCATTGTCACGGCAGTATCTTTTATTGTCTTGAGATCCGTCCAGGACCGCGTGGCGTATTCAGGGAAAACGGATAAAGCGCGGCTGATCTATGAACGCGCCGGCCGGTTCCTTCAGCAGGGCATGCCGGCGAGAGCGGTGGGCGGGTTTGTGGCGGTCGTGAAAACGTATCCCGCTTCACCCTTTGCCGAAAAAGCGCTCAGGGATCTGGCGTCCGTTTATTCCCGAAAGGGCGATTTCGGCAAGGCCGGATATTATTACAGGAGGCTTCTTAAAGATTTTCCCGGCATAGATGACGCTGAAAAGGTCCGGAAGGAGCTGGAGAGGTCTGACGTTGAAAAGATGCTGTCGCCGACAATAACAGAGGATAGCCTGGAATATGTGGTGGAACCGGGAGATTCGCTTTACGCTATCGCGAACAGGTTCAATGTTACGGTGGAGATGATCAGGAAGACGAACGGTCTGCGGAATGATATTATCAAACCGGGACAGCGGCTGAAGATCAATGTGTCCAGATTTTCGATATTGATCGACAAATCCAGGAATATCCTCGTGTTGAACAAGGACGGCGAGCCGTTCAAGACCTTTAATGTCGCTACCGGCAGGGATAATTCGACCCCCCGGGGTGTTTTTATTGTCGTAGATAAGATGGTCAGGCCTCCGTGGACGAGATCTGACGGACAGGTCATTATGCCGGACAGTGAGGAATATGAGCTGGGAGAACGATGGATAGCGCTTTCCGCTGAAGGGTACGGCATCCATGGGACGAAAGAAGATGATACGATAGGCCAGCAGGTGACTGCCGGTTGTATAAGGATGCACAACAGCGATGTCATCGAACTTTACGATATCGTGCCAAAAGGCATTGAGGTCGAGATCGTCGATGATTGAACGGGGCGAAGATGGCGATAGAACTGGAGTTTGAAAAACCTGTTATTGAACTGGAAAGAAAGATAGAGGAACTTAAGAGTTTCACGCAAGAAAAGGATATCGATCTTTCCGGTGAGATCACGAACCTTACCAATAGGCTGGAGTGCCTGAGAAAAGATGTTTTTGAGAACCTGACGTCCTGGCAGAAAGTCCAGCTCGCGCGCCATCCGGACCGTCCGTATACACTGGATTATATCCATATGCTCATGGATGATTTTATCGAGATCCGCGGGGACAGGCATTTTGGCGACGACCGGGCCATGATAACGGGACTCGCGCGCATGAACGGCCGGAGGTTGATGGTGATCGGCCATCAGAAAGGGCGGGATACAAAGGAGAACCTGCAGAGGAACTTTGGCTGCGCCCATCCCGAAGGTTACCGCAAGGCCATGAGGATCATGCGTCTGGCGGAGAAGTTCGGTATCCCGGTGGTCACGTTTATAGATACCCCGGGAGCGTATCCCGGCGTTGGCGCGGAAGAAAGGGGCCAGGCCGAAGCGATCGCGTATAATCTGCGGGAAATGGCCGGCCTGAAAGTGCCTGTCATCGTGTTTGTCATAGGGGAAGGAGGCTCAGGCGGGGCCCTCGGCATAGGGGTGGGAGACAGGGTTTTTGTCCTGGAGAACGCCTATTATTCCGTTATTTCCCCGGAAGGATGCGCCGCCATTCTCTGGAAGGACCGCACCAAGGCCTCTTCTGCCGCTGTGGCCCTGAGGCTTACAGCGCCTGAATTGTTGAAGCTGGCGGTCATAGATGGCATGGTCACCGAGCCGCCGGGAGGAGCGCACAGAGACCCGGAAAGCACGGCGAAAGAGATAAAGAAGATACTGAAGAAGAGCCTGGAAGCGCTTTCCGGTCTGACAACAGACGAGCTCCTGGAAGAAAGATATAGAAAATACAGGGATATCGGAGTATATAAGGAATGACAGAGGCGTTGAGGACAAAGCTCCAGATCACCAATGACAGCCGTCTTCTGAAAAAGGCAAGCAGAGAGCTGATCGATATACTGAAGGACCGGGGTATCGGAGAGGAGACCTTATTTGACGTTCAGGCGGGGTTTGAAGAGGCGCTTCGCAACGCCATGTTACACGGGAACAGGCTGCATCCGGACAAAAAGGTGATAGTGGAAACGGAGATAACTTTTGAGCAGGTGACCATAAGCGTGGAGGACGAAGGAGAGGGCTTTGATCCTGATAGCCTGCCTGATCCGACCCTTGAAGAAAACCTGCTGAAGGAAAGCGGCCGGGGGATATACCTTATTAGGCACCTGATGGACCGGGTCAGATATGAGAATGGCGGCAGAAGGGTCGTTATGACGAAATATCTGAAAAAAAGGTTGTAGACGGAGGATGTTATGCAGGTAAAGCTTGAAGATAAAAGCGGGGTATCGGTCGTTTTTGTGAAAGGCGACATTGATATAAATACTTCACCCGATATCAAGAAGTTTTTCGATGAGCTGATAAAGGACAGGAAAGAGAAGGTGGTCATAAACCTTGGCGACGTAAGTTATGTGGATTCGTCCGGTCTGGCAACGTTTGTGGAGATCCTGAAAAAACTGCGCTCTTACGGCGGAAAGTTGAAACTGACCAATCTTTCGTCCAAGGTCCGGGGGCTTTTTGAGATAACCAAATTGACCAAACTGTTCGATATATTCGATGAGGAAACCGCCGCTATAGGTTCTTTTCAGAGCGGTTCGTAGCAGGGGTGCAGGCAAAACCCCGGCTCTTTGGCCCTGTAACCGGCGCAAGAGCCGGGAACGGAAGAGGAGGATACGGTCATCCATGCGCAATCCGATAGCTGTAACAGGTGAGACCGCTCTGGATCTTATCCGCCAGGTCCGCGGCATTTTAGCGCTTTTCGGCAATACGCTATGGTGGATCGTTGTCGGACCTTTCAAGGGAAAAACCGCCGGCCGTCAGAGCATCTTCCAGCAGATGGTCTTTGCCGGGGTTCAATCTGTCGTGATCGTTTTTTTCATCTCTCTTTTCACCGGCATCGTGATCGCCATGCAGAGCGCCTATCAGCTTAAACAGCTCGGGGCCGTCATTTATGTGGCTCCGATGGTAAGCATAAGCATGGCAAGGGAACTGGGCCCGGTCTTTGTCGCCCTGGTCGTGGCCGGCAGGGTGGGTTCGGCCATAGCGGCGGAACTGGGCACAATGAAGGTCTCCGAGCAGATAGAGGCGCTGGAGACGATCGCCCTTGATCCTGTCAGGTTTCTCGTGGTCCCGCGCTTTCTGGCGCTTCTTATAATGATGCCCTGTCTTACCGTAATGGCCGATATGGTTGGCATACTGGGCGGATTGATCGTCGGTGTTTTTAACCTTCAGATCAATATGTACAGATATCTCAGTTTTTCCTTTGATCTTATGGAATTTAAGGATGTCTGGACAGGCCTTATTAAGAGCGTGGTGTTCGGCACGGCCATTTCCATGATAGCCTGTTATGTGGGGCTGGATACCCGCGGCGGAGCCGAAGGGGTCGGCAAAGCCACGACCATGAGCGTTGTGATCAGTTTTATCATGATCATACTCATAGATTGCGTCCTGACGGGCGTGTTTTTCTTCTCGGAGATGTAAGTAGGAGCGGCCTCCCCTCGACTTCGCTTCCCTCGGCTTCGCTCGGGACAGGCGGGACAGGCGGGACAGGCCGGCCGCGAACAAAGTTAAGGGTTAGCCGCCAAAAGCGGCTCCCGGGGCAGAATAGAACATGGAAGAAAGAGAAACTGTTATAGAGGTAACGGACCTGGTCAAAAAGTTCGGCGACAGGACCGTCCTTAACGGCGTTAACCTGAAAATAAGCAAAGGCGAGACCTTTGTCATCATGGGCGGGTCCGGCTGCGGTAAAAGCACGCTGCTCCGGCACATAATAGGCAATCTTAAACCCACGTCCGGGAAAGTATGTCTTCTGGGAACGGATATTACCGGCCTTGAGGGCGCTCAGCTGGACGAAATAAGAAAAAAGATAGGCATGTCTTTCCAGTCATCGGCTCTTTTTGATTCCATGACCGTGGGCGAGAACGTCAGCCTTCCGCTCCGTGAACATACCGTACTGGAAAAGAACATCATTGATATCATGGTCACCATGAAACTCGAGCTGGTAGGGTTAAGAGGGTTTGAGGACCTGATGCCCAGTGAGATATCCGGAGGCATGAAAAAGAGGGTAGGTCTTGCCCGGGCCATAGCCATGGATCCCCAGATCATTTTTTACGATGAACCCACGGCAGGGCTTGACCCCATTATGGCGGCTGTTATTGACAGGCTTATTGTCGATCTTTCCCGGAAACTCTCGATAACCAGCGTTGTGGTCACTCATGACATGAAAAGCGTTATGGGCATAGCGGACAGGATCGCCATGTTGCATGAAGGAAAGGTCCTTGAGGTGGGAACGCCTGAAGAAATAAGGAATTCCGCCAACCAGACGGTCCGGCAGTTCATTAACGGCAGTTTCGACGGTCCGATAAGTTTTTTTCAGCAGAAAGACGACTATCTGGAGCAGTTGACCGGATAGGAAAACGGTAATTTACAACATAACAGGAGCGGAAGATGAGACTTTCCAATGAGATCAAAACAGGCATAGTCATTTTAGCCGCGGTCGCGGTCGGCGTAATATTTTTCGCCAGGACCGCCAGTTTTCAGACCGGGACGTATCCCCTCAAGACATATTTCAGGTATGCCGGTGACCTTAAAGAGGACGCGGTCGTGAAACTTTCGGGCATAGAAGCCGGCCGCGTAAAGTCCATAAAGTTCATGTATGATCCGGATACCAGGGTGGAATGCCTTCTTCTTCTGAACCGGGGCGTCCGGGTCCGGAAGGATTCCATCGCGTATATCGGGACGGCGGGCTTTGTCGGGGACGCGTATGTGGGTATCACGCCGGGCGGGTCCCCTGATTTCCTTGAACCGCGGGACACGGTCGCGAGCGAGGATCCCATCCAGATGCGGGAACTTATGAAGAAAGCGGATAAGATAGCGGATGGCCTGGACAGCACTCTGCAGGAGATCAGGTCTCTGGCTTCCAATGTTAACGGGGTGGTCACGGATAACCGCCAGGGCATCGACAATATTGTCGCCAACATGGAATCCACGGCCCAGAATTTCAAGGAATTCAGCGAGGATGTGAAAAGCCATCCATGGAAACTTCTTTTCAAGGGTGAGTGAACGCGTATTTCAGTTAACCCGGCATGAATTATGATCGAAGCAAGATAATATATTCCGCCTTAGGCTTTTTTGTAACCGTCCTGTTACTTTTCCTTTCCTATTCCAGGGTCTTTGACGAGTTTGAATACAGCGCCCTGGATTTCCGTTTCAAGATCAGGCCTCCGCAGGCCGTGGACAATGAAATAGTCATCATACACATAGGGGACGACACTATAGAGAAACTGGGCGAATGGCCTATCCCCAGAAAATATCACGCGCTTTTGCTCAAAGCATTGAAGTCAGCCGGTGTCAGGACCGTTGTCTTTGATGTTTTTTTCAGCGAAAAGACAGAGGACGATGAGGGGTTTGCCGCCGCCGTAAAGGAGGCCGGGAACGTCTATTTACCTTATATCTTTGAGCTCAAGTCCGGCCGCTCCTGCAAGAGATGCGTCTCGGCCAGCAGGTTTATCGCCCCGCTGATAGATGTTTTAAAGAGCGCTGCAAAGGGCACGGGATTCATAAATATCGAGCCTGATATGGACGGCAAGGTGCGGCATATTATCCCGTTTATCGAGTATAAAGGAAAATTTTATCCTTATTTAACGGTCCTGGCAGCGTTGAACGACCTCGGCCTGTCGTTCAACCCGGCAGGTATCGTCCCGGGGAGGAGAATGACCGCCGGGAAAAATTTTGTGATACCGCTGGAAGGCCGTTCGACCATGCTCGTGAATTACCCGGCAAGATGGGGAAAGGCGTTCCGCCATTATTCTTACGTGGATATACTGCAGTCGCACCTGTCCGGTTTAATTCAGCAGGAACCGGCTGTCGCCCTCGATGAGTTAAAGGATACGGTATGCTTTGTGGGGTTTACCGCTACCGCGTCCCCTGACGCGCATCCATCCCCGTGTGAGCCCCTGTATCCGGGAGTGGGGGTCCATGCCAGTATATACAACAGCATAGTGCAGAAGGATTTTCTGTGCAGGCTGTCCCGGTGGTGGAATCTTCCTCTTCTCATTGTTCTGTGGCTTTTGACCGGTTACTTTACGGTGAGAAGCCGCAAAAGGTCCGCGTTCTTATCGATCGTCCTGATCCTTGCGGCATACCTGGGTATAGCGGTATTATGTTTTTGTCTGCTGAGAGTATGGATAGACGTTATTTATCCTTCAGTTACCATGGTCGGTGTCTATATGTTCTTTACGTTCAGGAAGTATCTGGATGAGACCAGGAAACGGGAATTACTGGAAAAAGAGCTTTATATAGCAAAGGATATCCAGGAGAGTTTTCTGCCCGGAGAGATCCCTGACACAGGGGGACTTGAGATATACGCGCGGATGCTGACGGCGCGGCAGGTCGGCGGCGATCTGTATGATATTGTCCAGCTGGACGGGACAAGCGTAGGGGTAATGGTCGGGGACGTGTCCGGGAAAGGCGTTCCGGCGGCGCTTTTCATGGCCAAGGTCGTAAGCGTTTTTAAGTCTTTCGCGAAACACGGGACCGCGGCCGAAGTGCTCAGAAACGTCAATGACAGGCTTGTCTCCGACGGGTCGAGCGGTATGTTCGTGACGCTTACCTATATGATATTTGATACCCGCAGGCATATCTCAAGGTTCGCCGCCGGAGGACATCTTCCCACGCTTCTCGTGGAACCGGACGGAAATGTGAGACTTCTGGACGTGGAGGAAGGTCTGCCGCTGGGGCTTATGGAGGGGGATTTTGACGAAGGGCAGGTGGAATACGAACCAGGGAGTGTTTTTATCCTGTATACCGACGGTGTTACCGAAGCCATGAACACGAAAAAGGAAATGTTCGAACAGGACCGGCTTGTGGAACTGGCAAAGGGACTGAAGGGGAATTCCGCGAGAGAGGTCGTGGAGACGATACATAAGCGTGTGGCGGAATACGGAGGTAAGGCAGAGCAGCATGACGACATAACCGTTGTCGCCATCCGCACGTGAGGCTGCTCCGGGGTATTCCGTACAGAAGCTTGTAAACTTCTACAACCTATGGTGTCCGTTTAAACTTTATTTTTCCAGGCTCGGCCGCGTCGGAATTGTAGTAACGTGTG
>DAOVKF010000200.1 GCA_030631915.1 Candidatus Omnitrophota bacterium | reverse complement strand
TGTGGATCCTCCCTGTACGGGGCATGGTAAACGACCATCTGCCTCAGCGAAGGATGAAACGGCCGTTTTTGAACCGGGAAGCTTTATTCTCCGATCAGCTGTGCGACCAGCCGGCGTTCTCGCGGCCGGGTATCAAAATCACAGAAAATGATCTGCTGCCATGTTCCAAGGGTCAATTCTCCGTCACAAAAGGGAACAGACAAAGACGGCCCCATCAGGGTTGACCTGATGTGAGCGGATCCGTTGTCATCATGCCAGGTCTTACTGTGTTCATAAACTTTATCAGAAGGCGAGACGACTTCCAGGGAATCCCTCAGGTCCTTTATGAGATTGGGCTCATATTCGATGGTGCTGATACCGCCTGTCGAGCCGGGGTTGAATACCGTTATTATTCCGCTGTTTAAGCCGGATCTTCTTATCAGTTCCCGGCAATCAGGGGTTATGTCTATAACATCGGTATGACCCCTCGTTTGAACCGCGATATATTCCGTGATGACCATTGATGTTTTTGACAGGTTATGCCCGGGCTATTTCCGGCTGATATACTGAGTCAGTTTTTTTCTCTCTTTCGGCATAAGCGTATTGAAAAATATCGCCACGTCATAATGTTCCACGCGCCCGTCTTTCATGACAGGATGCTCTCTTACCACCACACCCTCTATGTCCATGTTCGTCGAACCGGATGATCTATCTTTTGCCGGTAAAGAAAGAACGATCTGGAGACGTGTCATCAGCGGAATGCGTTCCACAACCTTACAGTATATCCCGCTCGCACTGACATCAAGACTCTGAGTGATAGTGCTGAACCCTTCTCCCTCAAGCTTGACGGAAATATCTTTATCTTTGATCCTGGGGTACTTTCGCCTTTCCTTTTTTTGTGTCATCTCTCTCCCCTTCTCATTACATACTTCGTTTTGATAACGGACCGAGGGCGCCGCTCAGCCCGGCGGCCAGGAGAACAGTCTTCCCCCAAGAAGATGCGCGTGCAGGTGAAACACTTCCTGACCGGCATTTTTGTTGCAATTGATCACTACCCGGTATCCGCTTTCTGAAATGCCGTGCGTTCCGGCCGTTTCCTTGATCTTCAGGAACATCCTGCCGAGCAGCGAAACATCCTCTTCCCCGATATCGTTCATGGTGGTTATATGCTTTTTGGGGATGAACAGGATGTGGACCGGGGCCCGGGGTTTCATATCCTTAAAAGCGATGATATGCTCATCCTCGTAAACCACCTGTGTTTCGATCTCTTTTTTCGCGATCCTGCAGAAAATACATCCTTCGGCCATGGTAGACTTATTATATCATTTACTATCGATTTTTCAATCAGATTTAGTGCGGGAAGGGACCTGGTGCCCCGGAGCGGGCAAGGCGTCAGCAGCGGGTTACAGAGTCAGAAGTTATCGGCTATTGAGGGGGTGGAACGGAAGGTCTTTATTTATTCCTTTGTTTTTTCCTCTTCGGTTTTCTTTTCCTCATCAGCTTTCTTTTTATCTTCTTCGACTTTGCGCTTAAAACATTTTTTGGTGCAATAGAAAGCCCCGTTTCGATAAAACCAGCCCTTTTTTGTCAGGGGTTTCTCACAGCCGGCACATTCCTCCGGTCTCTGCGATTTGGTGCTTCTGGGTTGAGCGCCTTTATTTTCTTCGGCCGGTTCTTCGGCAGGTTCTTTGACGGCCTCTTCAGCCGGTTCTTTTACAGCCTCTTCAGCAGGTTCTTTTACAGCCTCTTCAGCAGGTTCTTTGACAGCCTCTCCGGCAGGTTCTTTTACAG
>DAOVKF010000053.1 GCA_030631915.1 Candidatus Omnitrophota bacterium | reverse complement strand
GAATTCTTGTCGATTACGGATCTGGTAGTAGTCCCGCAGAGAAAAAGTCCCGCTTCTTTTGATCAGGTGCCGGCAAAGATCTTTGACGCCATGGCAATGGCAAAGCCGGTCATCGCTGCAAATATCTCCGATCTGCCTGAAATATTGGACGGATGCGGATGGATCGTGGAACCCGGAAGTTTAGAGCAATTGGCGCAGACCGTCAAATATGTTTTGAATAATCCCGGAGAAGCTGAAAAAAAGGCCCGGAAAGCCCGGCAGAGATGCGTCGAAAAATATAGCTGGAATGCCGTGGAGAAGGGTTTGATCAAGGTATTCGAGGGGCTGAATAAGCGATCGGCGGAGAATAAAGATATATGAGTGGAAAAGGCCCGGAAGTCAGCGTGATCATCCCGACCTATAACAGGGCGCATGTGGTGGGCAGAGCGATCGAGAGCGTGTTGAACCAGACATACCGCGAATTCGAGATCATAGTAGTGGATGACGGGTCCACGGACAATACGAAAGAGCTCATTGAGGATAAATACGGTAAGCAGGTAAATTATGTCCGTCAGCCGCGGAAAGGGGCCCCGGCCGCCAGGAACCTGGGATTCCGGATCTCAAGGGGAAAATTCGTGAACTTTCTGGATTCGGACGATTACTTCCTTCCTGAAAATCTGGAGAAAAAGGTCAGGGTCCTTGAGCGAAACCCCGCGGCAGGATGGGTATATTCGGACAGCTATTACACAGACGAGGAAAGGAACTTTTTCAGAAGGAGTCATTCTCTTCGCAAAATGCGGAAAAAAATAGAAACGAGAGACGATGTCTTTGATATTATGTTTCGCAGGGGAGGCCTGACAAACACGAATACAGTAATGATGAGAAGGGAATGCATGGAAAAGACCGGAGGGTTTGATGAACGGTTGACCGTTTACCAGGACGTGGAGTTCTTTTTACGGGTGGCCCGGCATTTTAAGGCAAAGTATATCCATGAACCTCTCTGCGTTCGGGTAAGAGGCCCTTTTTCTATCACGTCTGACAGGAAAAATTATTATCACGGGGCATCCCTGTTCATCGATAAAATAACCAGAGAATTCCCCGTGGAGGTGCGCGAGCTCAAGTGGCTCCGCAAATGCAGGAGATGGAGGGCGGACATATGCAATTATTCCGGACTTGAGTATCTGGAAAACAGGAAAAAAAGAAAAGCAAGGGGTGAATTCTTGAGGTCCATCAGGACATACCCCTTGCAGGGCCGCGTTTATTTATATCTTCTAAAGAGTCTTTTGCTATGAGGCGAACGATCGTTACTGTTGCCGGAGAGTACCTGAGTAAGTCACGATGAAAGAAAAGAAGAAAGTCCTGATAATCACGTACTTTTATCTTCCGATACGGCGTTCCGTAAGCTACAGGGTCCGAGTCTGGGCGGAGTGTCTCTCCCGGTTGGGCTGGGAACCGGTAATTTTGACAAGGCACTGGGATAAAGATACCATGGATCCCTTTGAGCAGGACTTTACGCCGGTTACCGAAGGAATGGATCCGGAAATAAACTGCCGGGTATACAGAACCCCTTGCGAACAGTCTTTTAAGAAGATAGCGGGCCTCCGCGGCCGGATTTCCGGAGGGAAGATCGGGTCCAGGATACTGAATTTCGTGCTTCTGAATTTTTTTTTCTACCCTGACGGCTGCGGGGGCTGGTATAAATACGCTTATGAAGCCGGTGTCCGTATTATAAGGGAGGAGCGTATCTCGGCGATCTTCAGCATCGGCCCGCCCTGGACAGATCACCGGATAGCGGGCGATTTAAGCAGGCAGACCGGCGTCAAATGGGTGGCTGATTACAGGGACAAATGGACCCAGCTCCCATCTTCCGGCGCGCACAAAAAGAGGGCATTTCGAAAAAAATGGTTCCTGCGCGCGTTCGTCAGCCGGCTGATCGAAAAAAGGATTTCAGGCAGCGCGCATTGCATCACACACGCCTCAGAACCGTGGGCGGCCGAGCTGCATAAACTACTTAAAATAAATGTCCGTCCTTTGATCTACGGCGTGGATAAAAGGGATTTCGCGGACCTGCGGCGCCATGGCCCGGACAGCCGGGTTTTTACGGTTTCTTACGTGGGAACAATGCATTTCACCCAGAAGCCGGAGGTCTTTTTTAAGGGGTTTGAGAAGTTTGTCCTGACAGATAATGTACCGCCGGACAGATGCAGGCTGAGATTCATCGGGGCGAGGGGCATAGAAGAGATATGCGGCAGATACGGGTCGATCAAGAACCACGTTGATATCATCCCTTATGCCGCAAGGGAGGAAGCGATGAAATATATGCTGAGATCGCACGTGCTTCTCCTGTTCCTTATCGACGATGACGGATGGTATCCGATGAAAACGTTCGAGTACCTGATGACAAACAATCAGATACTCGCCACGCCGGACGACAACGGTGTGGTCAGGGAACTGCTGCGAAGGACCCGTGCCGGAGTTACGCTCAATACTCCGGAAGAGGTGGCTGACTGGCTGGGGAAAAAGTTCAGAGAGTTCCGATCGAGCGGGTGTTTGAGAACTGACATTGACGCGGAAGCGCTCAGGGAATTCAGCCGCGAAAAGCAGATGGCCGGATTAGCTGAGATCCTGGAGGAGGCGGCGAACCCGAATGGACAGGTTTGAAGAGGTATGGGAAAAGTGGGACCGGGAGGAATTAGCCGGACAGATAAGTTCTCACTGTGAGAACAGAAAAAAATATCTCGATCTTGTCAAAAAATATCTGGGTAAAGGCGGTGAGGCCAGGGCATTGGAAGCCGGGTGTGGTTCTTCAATAGATGCGCACATAGTCGCCGAAGGGATGGATGCGGAAATTTACGGAATAGATATATCACGGAAAGCATTGGATATTGCGCGGAATGTGTCGCAACATTTCGACAGAAAGGTCACTCTGGCCCTGGGAGATGTATTAAACCTGGAGTTTGAAAAAAATTCGTTCGATGTTGTTTTTAGCCAGGGGTTGATAGAGCATTTCAAGAAGCCGCTTGATGCGCTTGAGGAACAGGTAAGAGTGCTTAGACCGGGGGGAGTCCTGATAGTCAACGTGCCGCAGAAATTCACGGCCTATACGGTCCATAAGCATATACTTGCGCGGCTTGGCCGCTGGGAATGGGGGGAGGAAACTGAATTTTCCAGCCGGGAACTGGCACGCTACGGTGATCGTCTGGGGCTGGAATTTCTCGAAAGATGCGGCTATGATTACTGGCGTTCGCCGTTTGAGATAATGTTTGTTCTAAGGACCCTGGACCGCAAGATCGGGAAGGTCCCTTTTGTTAAAAGGGCCCATGCGCTGGTTGTAATATCGCGTTTCTGGACAAAATGGTGGGATCTGCTGGAAGAAAAGTTCGGCCACCTGTTCATGAAGAATATTATCTATGTATACCGTAAACACTATGAAGATACTTTTCGTTAACAGATATGCAAGTGAAGCCGGGGGAGTGGAATGTTACATCAACGCTCTTGCCGGAAGATTAAGGCGCGCGGGGCATGGAACAGGGATTATCCACTGGGATGAGCCGGAAAAAGCGGAGCGATTCGGTGAGTCCTATCGGGTGGACGCGTTATGGGAGAATGAGCTGGGCCTGGGCAGGAAGACAGAAGCCGCACTGGATGAGATACTCAAGGGATTTTCCCCGGACGTGGTATATTTGCATAACATCGAGAACGGGGGGGCGGTCGATTATTTTTCCGCTCGAGTCCGGACCGTCCGGTATATTCATGGCTACAAAACCGTGGATCCCGACGGAAAGATGCTTCTTCGCGATCCGCTTGAGGTGAATAATTATCCGCTTTCGCCGGCCTGTTTTTTGCGCGCTTATACAAGAAGATCCATGCCGCGCAGTCCGGTAAAGGCGGTAAAGGCCTATTTGAGGACAAAAAATTCCCTGGAAGCCGGCAGGCGTCTTGAGAAAGTCATAGTCGCGTCCGGGCATATGAAAAAGACTCTCATCAGGAACGGGGTGAGACCCGAGAGGATCAGTATTCTGCCTTATTTTGTTGATTATGATGAGAAGCCGGTAGATATTCCAACCGGTGGAGATCATATACTTTTTGCCGGCCGGATCGCGGACGGCAAAGGATTGGACATGCTCCTGGATGTTCTGATGCATGTAAAGAAGGACTTTATTCTTGATGTGGCCGGAGCAGGTCCCATGGAGGAGATCTGCAGAAAAAAGGCAGGAACACCCGGCCTTGCCGGTAAGGTCATGTTTCACGGATGGACGAGACATGAGGATCTTCCTGAATTTTACCGGAAGTCCCTTTTTCTTGTGCTTCCTTCAGTCTGGCCCGAACCGTTCGGCATATGCGGCATAGAAGCGGCATTTTTCGGGAAGCCTGCCGTAGCGTTTGATGTCGGAGGCATAGCCGAGTGGCTTGTTGCCGATGGGACCGGGTTTTTGGTCAAGCCGTATAACATGGAAGAGATGGCGGAAAAAATTTGCTATTTGCTGGATAATCCCAAAAAGGCGCTTGAGTTAGGGGGAAAAGCAAGGGAGCTTGCAGTTGAAAGATATAACCCCGATAAACATATAAGCGAGCTGATAAAGATATTTAAAACATGAAGATTTGCATAATATTCCCCGCGTATCCGCCCGGTTATCAGGCAGACGGGATCGGTGATTATACGCGTATTCTCGTTCGCAGGCTCAGGGAACGCGGGCATGATGTCTATGTGGTCGTCTCAGGCCGTTATACCGGAAATGACGAAAATGTCATCAGGGCGGGAGACAGCCGGTGGAATGCGCCCGAACTGCTGAAAGTATTCAGGAAAGTCAGGGAAGCGCGGTTCGATGTCGTTCATATGCAGTATACCCCTGTTACTTATGGATTCGGTATCGTGTTCAAGTTGTTGCCGCTTTTGCTCCGGTTAAGCGCTCCTGACATCTTTTTTGTTACGACTTTTCATACGCTGGTGGGCGGAAAGTGGACGTCCAGGATAAACGCTTTGCTGCTGTCGATGTTCAGCCACAGGATCATAAGCACAAACGAGGAGATCACTTTGCTTTTTAACAAGTGGCTGTGTATGTTTAAGGGGAAGCTTTCACAGATACCTGTCGGGGCAAATATATCTCCGGCTGAGACGGATATTCAGAGAACCAGGGGACAGATGGCGAAAGACTACGGCATAGGCAGAGATGCCGTAGTCCTGAGCAATTTTGGATTTTTTTATCCCGGCAAAGGGATCGAAGAGCTTATCATGGCGCTTAACAAGTTGCGCGCGGCGGATAGATATTATCTGCTGCTTATCGGCGCTTTGAGGGATGAGGATGCGGAATACCGCCGTTATCTTCAGGGGATCATAAGGACCTGCGGGCTGGAGAAGGATGTTGTCTGGACAGGTGAGTTAAAAGCGGAGCGGGTTTCGGAATTATTAAAGGCATCGGATATGTATGTGGTCCCTTATTCCGACGGTATATCCATACGCCGGGGATCGCTCATGGCCGGCATAGTGAACGGAGTTCCGATAATAAGCACCTTTCCGCGGGTGGAGATGCCGTATTTTAAGAACGGTGAGAATGTCGTTCTGGTCGAAAGAGGAAACCACGATCAGCTTGCCGCGGCGATAGAGCGTTTAACGAAGGACAAAGACCTTCGCGGCAGGCTGTCAGGGAACGTTGCCGCACTGGCGAAAGGATTCGACTGGGACAGGATCGCGGACAGGACGCTCGAGGTGTATTCAAGCGGCGGCGGACGGAACCGTGACCGGGGGAAAACATGTCCTTGATCGAATTGATCCGATATATCGCAAAACAGTTCGTTGAAAGCGCGGAGTTTTTATTATGGAAGGTCATATTTTCCAGGCATGGCAGGAATTATCATACGGGGTCAAACGGGTTACGGGCGGATAAAGTCCTGGTGATACAGTTGGACTCTATAGGCGATGTCCTGATGTCTACTCCGGCTTTAAAGAGTCTGCAGGAACGTTTCAGGACAGGCGGGATCGACGTATTGCTGTTGCCGCATACGCGTAAAATACTCGAGGCCGATCCTGATGTCGGGAATATTTTCGTATGTCCCAAAAGGTTCTGGAGACAACTTTTTTTGGATCCGGCCTCTTTTGTGCGGGCGGCCCGGACAATAATGTCGCTGAGAAAGATGAATTACGGTCTATGCGTGGATCTCGGGGGAACTTTAGAGTCCGTTGTTTGCGCCCGGTTGGCGGACGCGAAACTGGCGGTAGGCCCTTGCCGCGAAATAAAGAGCGGTGTCTTTACTGAAAACACCGGACGATTTTATGACAGATCAGTCTCTTTAACGGAGAAACATGTTCTCAGACAGTATCTTCAGATCGTTGCGGCGCTTGGATGCAGCGTACCGGATGAAGAAGAGGAATATTTCATTCCCGGGGATGACAGGGCAAAAAGCGGGGATTTTCTCCGTGAAAACGGCCTTGAAGGAGCTTGTTTTATTGTGATGCATCCTGGAGCGAAATGGCCGCCGAGGAGATGGCCGGCGGAGAATTTTGCCGGGGTCGTGAAGATGTTATTCGTTCAGAAAGGGTTGAGGACAGTGCTTGTGGGAAGCGGGGCGGACAGGGGCCTGTTGCAGGAGATAAAGGTACAGAGCGGGGTACAGGGTACTGTTCTGGCTTATGGTCTGGGTCTGGGTGAAGTAGCGTCGATAATCCGCAGGGCGCGCGTGTTTATCGGTAACGATTCCGGCCCGGCCCATATAGCAGCCGCCGTGGGGACTCCGTCGGTTGTCCTTTTTGGCCCCGGAGATCCGGATAAATGCGCTCCGCTGTCAAGGAACATTGTCGTCATCAAGAAAAAGATCTCCTGCTGGCCGTGCGCGATATACTTCAGAAGGGACAGGTGCGAGGCCGGAACAAATTTCTGCCTTCAACAGATAAAGCCGGCTGATGTTTTCACGGCCGCGGAAAGGTTAATGGGGGGATGGGGAACCAGCCATGAAGATCCTTTACGCAGCGAACAGGGCTGAAATATTCAGCGGAGGGCAGATAAGTCTGCTGGAACTGCTGTCAGGCCTCAACAGGTCTTGTTTTGAGCCCCTGGTCCTTTGTCCGGGGGAAGGGGAAATGGCTTCAAGGATCAGGGACATGGGGATAGATGTCCGCCTCTGGGATATGCCCGCAGCCAGGTCGGCCGGTATCGCGGGGATCAGGAAAAAGATCCGGGAGCTAAGGTCTATTATCCGGGAATGCGGCGCGGATATCGTTCATACTAACGGAAGCCGGGCGCAATTTTACGCCTCGGTGGCTGTAAAAAACACCGGGACAAGTCTTATATGGCACGTCCGTGAGGCAAAGAGGGACAGTCTTTTTTACGACTGGTTCCTGGCTAAAGCCGCCGACAGGATAGTGTGTGTTTCGGAGGCGGTAAAGAACAGGCGTTTCGGGCGTTTTTCGTATTTTCTCCGGAAGACCCGTGTCGTTTATAACGGTGTGGATATCCGGAAATTCCTGAGAGACGAAGAAGGGCGGAAAAGTGTAAGAGATGAGCTGGGTGTCGGGGAGAAACAGGTTCTTGCCGGTGTCGTGGGAATTTTGATCCCGCGAAAAGGGCACGATTTCCTTTTGAAAGGACTCAGCCGGGCCGCGAAAAGATATCACGGCATAAAATTATTTGTCATCGGAAAATCTGTTGATAGCGCGTACGCGGAGCGGCTAAAAACCATGGCCCGCGATTTCAGGATCACCGATAAGGTCGTCTTTTCGGGATCGCGGGAGGATATAGGATCAGTCCTTTCTGCGCTGGACATGTTCATCCTCCCGTCCAGAAGCGAGGGGTTCAGCAGGGGGCTGCTGGAAGCCATGGCGTGCTCACTGCCGATAATCACGACTGATGTTGAAGGAAATAACGAAGCGATCGTGGACGGCGAGTCCGGCATTCTTGTCCCTTACGGAGATGTGGATGGTCTGGCGTCAGCCATGGGACGCTGTGCGGAAGACACCGATAGCGCGAAACGGATGGGAAGGAATGCCAGAAAAAGGGTTGAAGAGTGTTTCACCGTTGAAAGGCATGTTTCGCGGATGCAGGAATTATACGAAGAATTGAAGAAAGGCCGGCGGCGATGCGGATAGGCGTGGATGCTCGGGAATTTAAAAAGGGCGCGTATACCGGGTTAAGGTCTGTTTTACAGATTTTTTTGACCCGTGCCCCTGAGCCGGGGGACCACGAATTTTTTCTTTTCGGCGATCAATACACGGATTTTACCTCTTTGCCGGCATATATCAGGAAGATCGTCCTGCGGGAGGGCGGCACGTTCTGGTGGGACCAGTATAAACTTCCTGCCGCGTTGAGGAAAGAAAAGATCGATGTCTTTTTTTCACCGTATATCAAGACCCCGCTGTGGCGTGTATGCCCGTATGTGAACACTGTGTGCGATGTCATACCCCTGGCCGTTCCGAAATACAGGGGTGTTAAGGCTGTTCTGGAGAAGATACATTTCCTTGTTTGTTGCTTTTTGTGCGGCCGCCGCTCAGTAAAGGTCATCACGCTTTCCGTGGACGCGAAGGCCAGGATATCAAGGATATTCGGCATAGGGCACGATAAGCTGAAAGTGATATATCCCTCGGTCGAAGTGTCCGCAACGCCGGATGAGCATGGCCGGAGCGGGGAAGAAGTCCTCTCGCAGTATGGCCTGAACAGGCCGTATATACTCTATGTAGGGAATTTTAAGCCGCATAAGAATCTTGCCAGGCTTATCGCAGCTTTTGGTCTCTTACCGCGGGATGTCAGGGGCGCTTACAGCCTGGTGCTTGCCGGCGGTTCTGCCAAAGGACTGGCCTGGGTGGAACGGGTAATAGCAGAGCACGGGCTGTCGGGAAAAGTGATATGTGTGGCGGGCCCTGACCATGATAAACTCCGCGTTCTTCTGAGGAGCGCTTCAGTTTTTGTTTTTCCTTCGCTGGCCGAAGGTTTCGGCATGCCGCCGGTCGAGGCCATGGCGGAAGGGGTGCCGGTCGCCGCTTCCAACCTTCCGCCCATGACCGAAGTGCTCGGCAGCGCCGCCCTGTTTTTCGATCCGTACAGTCCGGAGGATATTTCCGGAACCGTGCTCAGGCTCCTTAACGAGAAAGACCTTCGGGACCAATGCGTGATACGCGGGCGGAAACGCGCCCTGTTGTTCAACGCGGAAGAAATGTCGCGGAAGATACTGGACGTTCTGGAAGACGCGGGGCTCGAGAAAACACTTTGCGTCAGCAGTGAATTCCCCCCTGTCAGGGGCGGGATAGCCACCTATATTTTCAATCTCTGGACCAGGCTTCCCGGGAAAGAAACGGTTATCCTGACGGCGAGAGCGCGCGGGGCGGACTTATGGCCGGATAAGAGGCTTGACACGGTAAGGGAAGCGTATCCTCTGGGAAGGGACATTTTTTCCAGGACCGTGCGTACGGTAACGGTCACATGGCATGTCTGGCGGCTGAACAGGTTGAGGAATATCCGGCGCAACCACTGCGGCCAGGTTATTTCTTCCGGCATCGCGGGATTGATCATGAAAAAGATCCGGGGAGTGCCTTTCACGGTTTATGTTTATTCAGGAGATGTCCTCGAGTTCTACGGGGGGCCCCTGACGCGATGGATAATGAGAAAGGTCCTTGCCGGGAGTGAGCGTATCGTCGCGTGCAGCCGGTTCGCGAAAAATATCATCGTGGAACGGGGGCTGTCCGAAGAGCATAAGGTCGTCGTGATCACGCCCGGGATAGATACGGACAGGTTCGGCCCGGAAAAAGGGGCAGGCGGCATCAGGGAAAAATACGGCATACCGCCTGAGCAGAGGATGCTTCTTACGGTTTCGCGTCTCGTCCGGCGCAAGGGGCACGAGAATGTTTTATACGCCTTGTCGGACATCGTGAAAACACATCCCGGCATTGTCCATGTAATAGTCGGAGAAGGCGCCGAAAG
>DAOVKF010000109.1 GCA_030631915.1 Candidatus Omnitrophota bacterium | reverse complement strand
TATGTTCGATAACGGGCATGATTTTTATCAGAGCTCGGATGACAGGTCAATGGTCGTCATGGCTGAAGCCGGTTATACGACCGCGTATTCCATAACAAGGGATCCGGAGGCCAATTCCGTCAGGCTCGCGGAGATCGATCCTGTTGACGTTGACTTCAGCTCGGAATACGGGATGAAAAGGGTCACGCTCAGGGACGGGACCGCTTATTCAATATACCGTTATGCAAGCGGCGCGGTCAGGCTCTCGACCATGGTGGCGAGTTATGTCTCGGAGCAGAACGGGGACATACAGGTCGGGAAAGACCTTTACCGCGTGAGAGAGGCGGACTCCGGCGAACTCTGTTTCACGAGGGTGACTGAAAGCGAATCGGTCCGCGGCACGGTCATGAAGATGGGCAGGGGCTATATAGCCGCAGCGCCGGATGATAACGCGCAGGTAGATGAGGAAGACGTGGCGGCGCTGACCGAAATATACAGGAGGTTCGCCGAACTGGATAAGACAGGTGACGGCATGCTTGATGGGGCTGACATAAAAGCGATGCAGAGCGAACTTGAAGCGAAATACTCCGAACTTGCCGGGCTTGCCGGCAAAATCGAAACGGTAAAGAACACGATCGACCGTATTTACTCCACGCCTGTCTATCGAAGGGATGATCTCGGATCGATCGATCTTAACGAAAACGGACGTCCGGATAACGAAGACAGGGAACTGTTCGCGTCACTGATCCAAAAGTACCGGATCATGGATCTTAACGCGCAGGAAAGGAACACGATAGAAGTATTAGAAGGTGATACGCAAGCCCTCATATACGGGAAAACCTATGACGCGGTCTACAATACGGCGCCGGGAGAGTTCATACTTACTTCCGGTTCTTACAGCGTCCGGGTCGCTGACAAGGATACCGTGGTATTCGACGACGCGCAGATAAGCTATACCGCCGCGTATATCACCGTCAGTATTGACGGTGTTCCCCGGACAAAACTTGTCCTGAAAAGAGACACTGTGTTCAGTATACCGGTAAAACCCGCTCCGGCCGGATCGGCCGTTATAACGGTCCACGGTATAGAGTATGAAGTGACTTCGGAATTTCTGGGGAATATCGAGGGTATTGACCGTTATAAATATACTTTTTCAGCGAATGGCAGGCAATTTGAAAATACGTGGCAGGGGCTACTCAGCAAGGTATGGTTTGACGGGCTTACTTTCGGGATCAACGACGCCGGGGAAGGGTTGATCCTGACAGAAGAGAATGTCACTGATACCGGGGAATACATGGCCCCGGGCAGCGTTTATCCGATCCTTGCGCGGCTGGTCCTGGAAGTCAGGGCTGATTGCGCCGGGCCTGCCGGATCAACCGCGCCTGACGGCAAACTGGATATCAATGACGTCAAACGCCTGAAGGTAAACATGATGGACGTGAATTCAGACGGCATAAAGGATAACAGGGACCTGGACCTGGTCTGGACCGTAATAGACCACAACCAGGACCTGCTCAACGAATATGATTATCATCCGGACGGCAAACTGGACGAAGCCGATATAGACGCGTTCGAGTATCTTCTTAATGCCGGTGAAACAGGCCTTTATCTTGACCTTGACAATGACGGCGTTGCGGATGAATTTGACGCGAAATACCTGAAACTGGTAGTCACGGCAGAGCTTGTCAAAGCGCACCTGAGAGGCAGGATGGATAAAGATTATAACGGAAAGATAGAGGCAGAGGAGCGGGAACTCGCGGAAGGGCTTTTCCGCGTGTCTCAGGCGGATCTCGACCATGACGGTATTATAAACACGGACGACCTCGCCGTATTCGACGAGATCATGGCCTTTACCGGAAATATAATGAACAGGTTCGGGGAAGACGCGGTCGTCGCGGCGGATATTAACGGGGACCATATCGTGGATTACAAAGACGCCGTGCTTTTGAAAGACGCGGAAGGAGCTTATAGGGACGTGGATTCTGACGGCAATGTAAGTTCATGGGACGATTACGTGCTCGAAGCCATAGTCAACCCGCATAACTCGGGTGTCACGTATCTCCCGGGCTGGGGCGGCGGTTCTCCGGCAGGCACGGGACAGGGCGGGACAAAAGTCATTGATCTGCCGCAATACGTCCTGCCGGAAAGTGTTTTGAAAAAAGCGGATTTCAACGGCGACGGCCTGATCAATTCCGAAGATCTTGACGCATGGGCTCTTTTTGACATGAACTCGATAAGGCATGTCGCGGACGCCGGTGACGCGGCAAAGGAAATAGACGGTTTCTATAACAGTAACGGTATATTATCCAGCAAAAAACAGGGTGAAGGATCTTTCTCCTTTGATATTACGCCCGGGTCAACCGGCCGTTACAGGCTCGCGCTCACCGCGGACTCGAGCGCGTTTACCATACTTTATTTTGATGTTTACGCGGACAACGAATATCAGGGCAGGTTTTCCATGGGCACCTGTCCGACCGCGGATTCCGAGGGGTATATAGACCTGGACCTCACGGCTGACGATGAAGAGCGCCGGGTCACGTTCACAATGGCGAACGCGAGTTCCAGGGACATGTCCATCAGCATCAAAGAGTTTATCGTGACCGAGCCTGTCGCGTCAAATTATGACATTGACGGGGATAACATGTACACCGCGGAAGACGGGCGCGTTATCCAGAGGATGATCACCGCCCAAAAGTTCATAACGGAATGCGATATAAACGCGGATAGGGCCGTAACCGTGGACGATATCCTGCTGCTTGACGTTAATGCTAACGGTATTCTGGATGACGAAGAGGCCGCCTCTTCGCCGGCGGGTTTTGACGTTGACGGCGACGGCCGTGTCAGTCAGACAGAAGCCGGAAGGGACGTTGACGGTAACGGCAGGATAGAGCAGAGTGACCTGGATATGATGAGGTATATGCTTGACAGCATAAGGTTTATTTCGAACGCGGACGTCAACCGCGACGGGTTTATCGACGCCAAAGACCTTGGCGCGCTTCGCGCGAGCCTGGACGTATTTGACGGTCCGGAGAGACTTGCCCTTACGGAGGGAACACTGCGGGAGATAGCGGACGAGTTCCATACCGTAGCCAGGGCCGAGGTCGAAAGAAGCGACCTTAACAATGACGGCATTGTCGATTCACGCGACGTTCTGCTTGCAGGGGCGTTCGTGGAGCAGGGCCTCATGAACCGCATACTGTGTGACGATATACCTCTCTTGTCGGATATCCGGCTCCAGACAGGCGATACAGTCTATGACACGGGCGATGTGATCTCCATGCTGGCGCGGCTGGGGGATCTGGAGGCTGCCGGAGGAACGCTTCGCAAGTCCCTGGCAGGGACGGAAGGGTTTGACGCGCCCAGTCTGCCTGACTGGCAGGTCCTTTCCGGGGAATGGTTTACCGGCGGTTCAAAATGTTCCGGCGGGTCGGCGGATTCCTCGCCCGCTGTCATCGTGTACAAAAATACGCCCGGGGCAGCGGATTTCCTGATGGGATCCAATGTAAGGCTCCGGAGCGGCGACGGTCCTTCAATGGGCACAGGCGCGGGTCTTGTTTTCAGGGCGCTGGATACGGACAATTATCTCGAGATCGTTCTTGATCCCCGGCTTGACCGTCTTGAATTCCGAAAGGTAACCGGCGGGCATAAACCCGCCGTTATCGCATACGCTAATTTAAGCGGAATAGCGGCGGATACCTGGTATTCGATAAAAGTCGCGGCCCGGGAGGATGAATTCACCTTTTATCTCAACGGTGAGGAGATGTTCACGGCTCAGTGCGGCCGGTTTGACGGGCCGGGTAAGGCCGGATTTACCGCGGCCGCCGGCACCCTGGCCGATTTTGACGGCTTTACACTGGGCACCTCGAGCACACTTGAAGAAATGGTCAGGGATGCCACGCTGGAAAGCGATCTCAACGGCGACGATACGGTAGATGTATGGGATTATGCCCTTCTTAACGCGCTTGTTTCTCTCGAAAAGAGCCTGTCAGAGGAGATGATCCAGGCCATGGCGCGTGTAAGCCGCGGTGACGTCAACGGTGATTTCAGGGTGAACGGGGATGATAGAAGCTTCTTTGATATTAACGGCGACAATGAGCTTAACGCCGGCGATACGCATATCATAGCCGAGACCGTAAGGATGAGCACTAAATACCGGAAATATGACGCGGTCGATATCAACGGCGACGGATGGGTCACGGCCGCGGACACCGGCGCGCTGGCAGAGGCGCTGGAACGCATGATAGACCTCAACTCGGACGGCAGGTTCGATTATCGGGATATGGAGCTTTTTGACTTCATCGACGAGAATATCGATCCGGGCTGCGCTTACCTGGATACGAGCGGCGCTGACGTCAACGGAGACGGGTTCATCGACATGAAGGACATCGAGGATTTCGATTTTGCCAGGCTATACTGGAAAAAAGTGAAGAGTATCGATGAAAACGACCTGATAGATGTCACAGAGTCCGTGAACGTCCCGTATTCAGACGTCTCTTCCATGGTCACACCCCTTGATCTTGCCAGGGCCGACGTGACCGGAGACGGCAGAGTGGACAACGCTGACCTGACCGAGATCAGCGATATGATGGACTTTATCCGCTCATCAGAGGATCCTGAACTCGCGTACGCCATGGCAGATGCATACAGGTACGATGTCAACGGGGACACCATGTTCTCGGAGGATGATATCGCCCTCCTTTTTCACATAAGACAGCGGGTAGAAGAGGGCAAGGTGCTCACGGCAGCCGACTTCGCGGCATATGACCTGAACGGGGATAACGTCATAGACAGTTTTGATCACGCGCTGTTCTTGGCGGTGAATTCACTGGATCTTGATGTCAGCGGGAACGGCCATGTCTTTCTTATACATGACAGGTCTGTCCTTGAACAGATATTATATAGAAAGTCCCTGGGCATAACCGTTGAAATGATAGAGATGAGCAACTTGAACGGGGACGGTATCATAGATACGCGTGACCGCAAGCTCATGGACAGCGCCATGCGCATGAAGGAAAGCATGGACCTTGACGGCGACGGACAGCTTACCATTGAAGAGATACAGACCATAAGGGATATTATAGAGGGTTTTATAAGCGGTGATATAGCGGGTAAAGACGCTGTGGCGCCCGCCGATATTAACGGTGACGGCGAGGTCAATGATCTTGACATTTTTGATCTGGAAAACGAAACAGCTTCTCTTCAGGCCGAAATACTCGCGGCAAAGAGGGCTGT
>DAOVKF010000019.1 GCA_030631915.1 Candidatus Omnitrophota bacterium | reverse complement strand
TACAGGCAAACATCTCTTTTTGAACAAAAAAGCCATATCCGGAGTGAAAAGGGAATTTCAAAAGGTAAAAACAGAACATATTAAAGACATAGAGATAACCCTGGTCCCGGTAAAGCACAGGATAGACGTTAATTACTCGAGCATAGTCCATGACTGCCTCGGCGAAAATGAAGAAACCTTATACGAAGAAGACTTTTATTTATACCGGATACTGATAAAAGGCTCAGGCATGATAGACGGTTATATCTATGTCGCGGAAAGGACTGTGGACGATGAAAAGATATGGATATTACCGGGCATACAGCCTGCCCCGGATATAGACATGGACCAGGACGCGTTTTTAGAAAAACTCCTGGACGCTCTTGAGGGACAGGCCGGGGCAAGAGGCGTAAACAGGATACTTCTTCCAAAAGATACCCAGTATCGATCGAACAGGGAAGGCATGAAGAGAGCCATAGAAAGAGCCGGTTTTAAGGAGATTACCCTGAAAGAAGCTATAACCTTCCCGCATAAAGGCAGTCCGGCCTTTACTTTGGACAGTTTCCTGCTCGCGCGTGAAGTGAAAACGCACGGAAAGAATAAAGAGCCGACGGATGGGGAGGAACAATATCATCCGGGAAAAGCATGCATACCCGATGAAACAGACATACCTGAGATCGCGCGAAAGCTCGTAGAACTGGGGGAAAAGGAATTAGGCATACCGGGGGATGAATTTTTCAGATCAATGAGCGGGATGGGGCGTGAAGAATTCTTTATCCAATATTGCGCGCGGCTAAGAAACCTCAGCCAATTAATTGTTGTAAAAGACCGGCATGGAAAAATAATCGCTTTTTTAGATGTATGGTTACTCAATAGTGACGCAAAAGAAAAGGTAAAAGCAAGAAAAGCCGAAGACGGTCTTATCCCAAAAAATATCACCGCCGGAGTATACGCGTATATCCCCTCGGCATATGTCGCAGCCGAGATCGCTGAAGAAAACGGGGTTCGGTTGATAAAACGTATGCGGGACTTTGTGTTAGAACAGCACCCGTGTGTAAAAATGTTTTGCGCGCATCGAAGAGGGAATGAGTGGCACGAAGCCCCGGCAAACGGAAAAAATAAACCGGAGCAGATCCCGCAAGCAAAGCGTACCGGTGAAGCGATACATATGAAAAACCTTGAATTCAGTCCGGAGATCAGGGAAAAGCATGTACTCTGTCATATTATCGCTGATTCGATCCTTCCCGAAGGCCAGCTTCAGGTCATGCAGGAACTCGAGCAGGAGATGAGAAAAGACAAATACCGGGAAAAAATAGTCGGACTGACAGTAGGAAAATCTGAGGACTTCATGACAAAGTTAAAAGAGGAGATGGCGCGCCAGAAAAGATATTATGAAGACAGGGGTTACGTTGTTGATTTTGACGTAGCGGTGGACGATCTATCTCTTGTTGATCGGGTCCGGAAAGAGCTTAATACAGGATCTCTCGCGTTTCAAGGATCTGATGGGGATTTTATTCATGTTGAAGGGATAGTGCTGGCGCTCCGGGCTCTTCATGCGGGCGAATTGCACCATCTTAAGCAGATATTCGAGCTTATAACCGGCAATAAATTATCCGGGAAACAAACGAACATAACCGATCTGAATAAGTTCGCTCGAAGCGTTTTGTTCAGACTGCCGCGATCAGAAATACAAGACTACCAGCAGTTGAAAGACCTGAACGATAATCTTAAAAAATTCATCCAATCCGCCGCGTAACAAAATCATTGCCACACTGCGCTGCCTGTGATATGTATATCTGCGATACTTTAAAAAAAGTGAAAGAATTCATCCCTGTTTTGTGTCTTTATAAAGAAAGGCAGTGCGGATATGAGCGCGACAGAAAGCATCGATCGGCCGGGGATATATGAGATCTTGCGCCGGTACTGGGGATACAGGTCGTTCCTGCCGTTACAGGAGGAGTCGATCGCCTCTATCCTGGCCGGGAGAGACAGCCTGACAAAACTCCCTACCGGAGGGGGAAAGTCATTGTGTTTTCAGCTCCCGGTATTATTAAAGGAGGGGATGGCGGTGATCGTCTCTCCGCTGATCTCCCTGATGAAGGACCAGGTGGACAGCCTTAAGGATCTTGGCATATCTGCCGCTTATTTGAATTCGAGCCTGTCTTTTGAGGCAAAAAAACGCGTTATGGACCAGGCGCGGGAAGGGGGGATAAAACTTCTTTATATCGCCCCGGAACGTCTCGTGAATGATGAGACCATGAAATTATTGAGATCAACGACTCTTTCGTTTTTTGTCATTGATGAAGCGCATTGTATAAGCCATTGGGGGCATGATTTCCGCGCGGATTACCGGAACCTGTGGTTGATCAAAGAGACCTTCAGACCGCTTTCGGTGCATGCTTTTACGGCTACGGCGACTCAAGAGGTTCAGCGGGACATTTTAGATCAGTTGAGGTTGACCGATGCCGAGATACATTTAGGCACGGTTGACCGGCCCAACTTGACTTACCGGGTGATGCAGAGAAAGCAGATATTAAAGCAGGTGACGGAGCTTTTGCGAAAGCATGATAATGATCCGGGGATAATCTATTGCCTGCGCCGGAAGGATGTCGATAGCCTTTCGCTGGGACTGCGGGATCTGGGGTTTGATAATGTGCCGTATCACGCGGGAATGACGGCTGAAGAGCGCCGTATTAATCAGGAAAAGTTCGCCCGGGAAGAGGTGGATATTGTTGTCGCGACGGTAGCTTTCGGCATGGGTATAGACCGCTCAAACGTTCGTTTTGTGATCCACGCCGGTATGCCCAGGAGCGTGGAACATTACCAGCAGGAGACCGGCCGCGCGGGGCGGGATGGTCTTCCCGCTTTCTGCTATATGTTCTATGGCGGCGCGGATTATCAATTATGGAATTTTTTCGCCGAAAGATCGTCTGAACGGACCGTGATGATGAAAAAGTTGGGATCCATGTATAATTTTTGCGCACAGCCGCAATGCCGGCACAAGGTCCTGGCGGGTTATTTCGGGCAGAGGTACGAAAAGGCTTCCTGTGACGCGTGTGATTATTGTCTGAATGAACTTGATATGGTGGATGATCCCCTGGTCGTCGGCCAGAAGATATTATCATGTGTGGCCAGAGTTCACGAAAACAGCTACGGGTTCGGGGCTGCGCATGTCGCGAATATATTAAAGGGGAATCTGACCGAAAAGATCGAAAATATGCGTCATCATGAATTATCGACTTTCGGGATCATGGCCGGCGAATCGGTAGCGTTCAGCAGGTATATGATCGAACAATTGATCGGCCAGGGTTTTCTCAGCAGGGAGGGGGAATACTCAACGCTTTCCGTAACCGGTCCGGGCCGGGGACTTTTAAAAGGGGAACATTCGCCCGTTCTGGCAAAGCCCCTGATAGCGGCAAGGAAAAAAGAGGTCGCCAAGAAAAGTTTGGAAAAAAAGAGGGAAGAATGGGACGGAGTGGATTATGGGCTCTTTCAGAAGTTGCGCGCTAAAAGGACGGAACTGGCGCTGAAAAAAGCAGTACCGGCATATATTATATTCAGCGACAATTCGTTGAAGGACATGGCGCTTAAGAAGCCTGTGACCAGGGATGTGTTTTCAGGAATTTACGGTGTAGGGAAAAGTAAATTAAAAAAATATGCCGATATATTTATCGAAGTGATCAAAGGGGAAACATGATAGATCCTCTGCGAAATCAGAAAAAAATTGACATAAAAAAAAGGTATGGATAGAATAGAAGCGTGGCAAGGCCTGACACCTTTGGCTCATTGAAAGAGGAATATCGGTGATCATTACTGATACAAAGAGAACTATCGCTGTCTTTCTGCTTTTCGCGATGATCGGAAGCGCGCTTTACGGTATCACCCTTAAGAGCCCTTTCATCATGGATGACCTTCCTCAGATAGTCGAGAATCCTGATATTAAAAGTTTCGGGAATCTCGCTCCGGTATTCAAAAAAGGCTTTCTCCCCCGCCGCCATCTGGGCGAGAAGGACCAGTGGTACAGGCCTTTTCAGACCCTGACCTACATGGTCGACTATCGTTTCTGGCGCCTGAACACGGCAGGATACCATATTACCTGCATAGCCCTGCATATTGTCAATGCCTGCCTGATCTTTGTTTTTCTGCTCATGATCACGGGGGAGCGGTTTGTATCGGCGTTAACCGGCCTGTTTTTTCTTATCCACCCTACGAACGCGGAGGCTGTAAACTATATTTCAGGCAGGGGGGACCTGCTGCTTGTTTGTTTTATTCTCCTCGCTTTTATCTCTTATATGACCGCCGTGGATCGAAGGAAGGTGCCGGCGTATTTTGCATCGCTTTTTTTCTTTTCATTCGCGCTTCTCTCAAAAGAGACTGCGGTAATATTTCCCGGCCTGATTTTTCTATATCATGTTTTTGTCCGGAAAAAATTCGAAGCCGTTCACATCGTTAATTTTCTCGGGTTTATCGTTATCCTGGCGATATATTTCGTGATAAGGGAAAATCTGCCGATATTGCATATAGGCGAGGTCAAATATGACCTGGCTATCCCTGCCCGTGTGCTCAACTTCGTCAGGATCACAGGAGCCTATTTTTTCATCCTTATCTGGCCGGTCAGTCTCAATATAAGCAGATGGCTCCCGCCTTTTAAAACTGTTCTGGATCCGTTTTTTATCACCGGGGCCCTGGCTTTAAGCGGTTCCCTGTTATTTTTCGTTAAATCCTTAAAAAATAAAAATGGATCAAATACTTTCTTTCTCGGATGGGTTTTCGCCGCGTTCCTGCCGACATCCGGACTTTTAATGCCCACCACCTCCATTATAGCGGAGAGGTATATGTATCTCCCGGCTATCGGGCTGTTTTTTCTCCTGGCATCGGCTGTAAACAGAATGTCGCATCTTGAGAAAATAAAGCCTGCCGTGTTATCCGGACTGGGAGCGGTTGTATGTTTTTGGTGCGTGGCCACTTTTATGAGGAATACGGAATGGACGGATCCCGTAAAGTTTTACTCCTCGAGCATCGCCAGGAATCCTCACAGTATACACCGGACCGACCTCGCGAAGGAGTATTCCGAGGCCGGGGATTTCAGGAACGCGCTTCTTATGTACGAAGAGGCGCTGCGGCACACACAGCAAGTTGATGGTATGCTCAACCCGCTGAACAATATGGGCAATCTTTACTGCAAGATCAACAAATTGGACAAAGCCGAAGAATGTTTTAAAAAAACGCTTTCACTGAGCCCGGGTTTTTCCCGGGCTCACATAGGGCTCGGTAATGTGTATCTTATGAGCGGCAGGATAAAAAAAGCTATTGAGGAGTACGGGAAGGCCATTGAAAAAGGAGGGAGACATCCCGGGACATTTGTAAACATGGGGATATGTTACGAACGATTAAAGGACCCGGGACCGGCTGAAATGTATTATCAAAAAGCTATCCAGTTTGACCCGAGCTTTATCCCTTCTTATAACAGACTGGCGTTCCTGTATATCCGGCAGAACAGGATCGAAGAAGCAAAACGTATATGCGAAAAGTCGATTAACATAGATCCGCAAAACCTGGAAGCGCACTTGTTCCTGGGAAACATATATCTGATGAGTGGTGATGTCCCCAGGGCGGAAAACTCCTATAAGACCGTTCTCAGGCTTGACCCCGACGTCCTCCCCGCCCTCATAAATCTCAGCCGTATCTACGCGAAAAAGGGCGACATGGAGCGTGCCCGTCCTCTTTTCGAAAGGATCCTGGCCATTGACCCCCAGAACAAAGAAGCGCGCGCCGCCTGCAAATAAAACCTTAATTTTGAAAGTGCTCTTTGCTCACCTCTAACTTGACGGAATAAGAAAAAAATATTGACAAATATGCAATAAAGGAGTAAAGTATTATTTAAAGAATAATCAAAATATTTTTGTATAATTTAAAAAGGAGGCAGAGATGTTTTCCTTGAACAGAACCGGAACGCTCATAAAGATGATCTCGACCGCAATGGCCGGGATCTTTTTATTTCAACAACTTGCCTGGGCCGGGGACCTGGCAGATCCTGTCCATTCGGATCCCGCGCAGGATACTTACATGGAACCGTTCCCGGGTGCTTCACCCGAAGAGTCGCAGAACTTTCAGTCATTCATGGCAGCGCTTATAGCCACACGGAACGCTGTTGAGGACTTTATCAGCACGCAATATTCCGGGGACACATCCGGAGTGGAAATACACAGTGGCCGGACATATGCTGAATATGCTTACTGTGATGAGAGTACCGGCCGGATGGTCACAGTGGGTGTGGAATCTAACGCTGAGGGGGTTCCCGTATATATAACGAAGATCAATGAGAGGGGGGATGTTATTTATACCCGGGATGTTGAGAAAGGCCTGGAAAATATCTTTGAATACACTTACGCGAACGAAGGCACGGAGCATGAATATGTGCGGGCCGTTAAAGAAACGGCCGTGCAGAACGTGCCGGGCATGGCGCCGGTAACTTATTCAGTGACAAAGGAGTATGATGCAGGCGGACGGCTCCTGTGTATCATGGACGGCAGCGATAATATGACCGCGTACAGCTATTATCAAACGTCCGGACCTGACGGAGCTGAAGGGGATCTGAAAGAGGTTATAGACGCTTTGGGCAATAGGACCGGGTATTTATATGAGTATGATGCTGACGGCGGATATTTGAAAAGGAAGACCGTAAAAAGCTATGAGAACAGGTCCGGAGAGCTTATCCTCAAGCAGGTCCTGGAGGAGGAGTATGACTCCGAGGGAAGAGGCATATCAGGCACTGATAAATATGGAGTCACCAGGACCCGTGATCATACCACTACCGACGGTGTTATCACCTGTGTGGTTGAGACAGTTTCATATACTGACGAGAACGGCAACCACATAATGTACTCCACGACCAGGACTTATTCGCCGGACGGGAAGTATCTGTTAAAAGAGGTCCTTCCGGATGGAACGACCAGGCGATATACATATGATGAAAATTCCGGGAACCTCATGCGGGTCCACTCAGGTGATACAACGATAACTTATACATACGATCCCCTGACAGGAGCGCTTAAAAGCGCGGTGGAGGTCAATGCCGGAGGTACTGTGTCTACCGCTGATGACATAAGCAGGCTTACCATGTATTTTGGCGCTCCCGGGAAAGAGCGGATCAAAGAAGTCCGCGTGTTTTCCGCGGGCAGCGGTCTATCGGGGAAACCCGTGATCCGTGAAATGTACCATTATGATTCAGATAATATTTTGCAGAGAGTCGTCAAGAAAAGTTTGAAGTCACGATACCAGGGGACAACAGGCGCTATGACCGGCCCGGAATATAAAGTGCTTCTGGATACGGTTTACGGCGTGTATAACGGCCAGATAAAAAAGAAACGCGAGACGACTGCCGAAGCGTATGAAGACTTTGTCTACTCCGGCGAAGGGGATCTCATCGAGAGCGTTATTACGGACGGGATATATCACGCTAAGACCAGGAAGGAATACAACCGTGCCGGTGACGTAGTGAAGATCATACGCGGTAACGGGTCTCTTGAAAAAACAGTGACGGACATCTCCTACATAAAGAACAGCCTGGGACAGATCGTTGATAAGAGAGAGATAACGCGATACAGAAAATACGATGAGAACGGGACCGTTGTCGAAGAAACCCGCCTTTCATCCATTGAATATGAATATTACGGTAAATACCCCGAAGATAGAGACCTGGCGCTTCGCGCCACAAGAGAGCATAAACTGAGATCAATGACCTTTGGAGGCAAAATCTATTCGTATAAGTACCATCATGACGCGAATGGCTATCTTGACATGACCGCTGAGACAGTGTCCTGGAATGAAGGGGAAGCCTCATACACGTCAAGATCTTTCAGGAAATTCGATCAGAACGGCGATATCACGGCGTCAATAGACGCGGAGGGCGTTTATTCGGAATACACGTACAGTTCGGAAGAAGAAAACGCTATGGGCGGCAGGGTGCAGACCCGAAAGACGTTTTACAGGCCCGCGGATACCGGCTATGAGTTATACAGGGTATCCTCGTTTCAGGATGTTGATATCCGTGGATTATCAGTCAGCCCGACAGTACGCACATACGATTTTGAGAACGACCTTGTAAGCGTTCGCAGAAAAAACGGCTCCGGGGATGAAGATGATCCGGTTATCTCATACGTATATGAAAAGGACCGGTATGGCAATATCCTGAAGAAGTATGAATCCGGGTCCGGCAGAGAGGGCGTGAAAGTTTACGGGTATGACCTTAAAGGTGATATGGTCCGTGAGACAGCCAGGAACGGGGTCAGCCTGATCCATACATATACAAGAGACGCTTCCGACGGTCATATAACGTCCATTGAGACGGCGAACGGTCTTTATCCGGATCACCTTACCGTAACGGACATGGACGTATCCGGGAACGTGACTTCACTGTCCGACGCGAATGGTATTACAATGGCCTATTCATATGAGAAAAGCGGGACAGGCCTTGTTACACGAAAAACCGTCCGGGTATCAAAAAAAGAAGGAGAGAAGTCAGTCCTTGATCACAGCGAGACTTATACCTTTACACCCGACGGGGAGATCGCTGAAACGATTGACAAAAACAACGTCAAAAAGATTTATACCAGGGAACATGACGCTTACGGGAACGTAAAGAGGACGACCATAACCACCTCCTGGGAATCCGGAGCCGGATCAAAGGTCATAATAAAGGAATACAATATTGACGGCACTGAAAGCGCGACAATATACATAAATGACCCGGCGGATAAAAGCGACGATGTCATCAAGACCTTTTCCTATGAATATGACAGCTCGAACGGCACGTTGATCCGATCGACCGAGACCGGTCCCGGATACAGTTCCGGGATAGTGTATGAGTATGACATTACAGGCGATCTTAAATCCCGCCTTTCCAGGAACGGCATCAAGACCACTTATGTGTATGAACGCGACCTGAAAGGAAACCTCCTGAAACGCTATCAGAAGAACAATTTGTATCCCTCTTCGCTGGAAACGGAGGAATACGACATTCATGGCAATAAAGTCTCCTATACTGACGCCAACGGCAGGGTGTTCAATTACGAAAACACCTATGACCTGAGGGGGAATCTCTCGCAGGTGGTCGAATTCCACGAACGCCGCGATGAAAACGGCATTCTCCTGTGGAACTACAGGGAGACAAGCGAATGCGACCCTTACGGCCGGATAACTTCTATTACCGACAGGAACGGTATTACCCTTACCTATACTTATGAAACCAATGCGAGGGGAGAGATAACAGCGAGCCGCGAGACCGACAGCCGGTATGCCGGATGTGTCACAAGGAACTTTGACCCGTCCACTTCTGACGTCATTTCCATGACTGATAGACTGGGCCATACGACAGGGATCACATATGAGCGTTCTAAAGCGCACGGCAATATCCTTAAGAAAACCGAGACGACTTCCCTGGGGGAGACGACAGTATACCATTTTGATGATCACGGAAGGATATACAGCATTACCGATAAGTTCGGAAGGGAGGTCCTGGTGGCTCCGGAATTCGACGATTTCGGTAACATGCTTAAACGCACTCTTCGCTGGGCAGAGACGTTTGACGGCCGGAAACGCGGTTTTAAAGAAGAAGAATATTATTCAGTGGACGGGGACCTGACAAAACGGATCGATTACACGGGTAAAGAATTCAGGTACCAGTACCAGAGGAACGCCTCAGGCGGGCTTGAGTATATGACAAGCATTGAATCCAGCCGCGGGGATTACGAGTTACTTGACGTGAACCCTGGAGTGAGCGTTACACCCAATGGTTCAGGCGGCCACTTGTATCTTTTATGTGACGGCCAGTCCGGGTATCATGCCAATGTCGACTGGACAGACCCGGAAGATCCGGCATCTTTTGTCATAGACCTTGGAGAAGACCCCCCGGAGTACAATACCGTAAAGATCCAGTTGCGCAATGACGGCGGCCGCGCTTATAAGTATAAGCTTTACACCTCATCCGACAGGAACGATACTTCAAAGTGGGACCTGGTAGACGATAAGTCAGACGCGTTTTACGCGGACCTCCAGCAGGCCGAGTTCGAGACCGTAAACGACAGATATATCATGATCCAGGGAAACGGTATTTGTTCCGGCGGCCTCTATCTCGAGGTCCGGGAGGTAGAGATATATAAAAAGGAGCAGGTCAAAACAGTAAATCTGACAACGACCGGATATAACGCTGAAGGTCGGATAGTCTCAAAAACAGGCACTACGGGCAGGACCATATATTACTCGTATGAAACAGGCGAAAGAGGCGAAGTGGTAAAAGTCCATGAAGGGTTGACGCCCGGCGTTACCATAGGAGTTCTGGAACCTGTTGATATAAAAGATACAACCACCATTGACTGCACGTGGGCCCCGGATACGAGCGTCCTTTATGATGACGATCTGAATACAAGGACAAATATCAACTGGAGAAGCGGCAATACCCCGGCTTCTTTAGTAATAAACCTTACCGATGATAACGCCAATGCGGGCGATATAAGCGCTGTTGGCATAGCCTTAAGAAGCGGTGAGGACAGGTGGTTCGGTTACAGGATCTATTACGCTACCGCGGAAGAGCCTGACTCGTGGATCCTTGCGGTGGACGGCAGTGACTATGAGTTAAGCCGGTCGGGTGACTGGCGTGTGGAAAAGTTCAGCGCGCCCGTATCCGCGAAATACATACGCGTCCAGGGCTGTACGAATTCTTACGGCGACACGGAACTGGACATGGAAGAAATAAAGGTTTACAGGACGGCGCAGAAGACAGACGCCGTTAAAGTGAAAGAGGTCGACGAATACGGAAGGACCGTTACGGAGAAGAACGCCCTTATGCTGGCCTGGGAAGAGCGTGAAGACCTGCAAAGCATATTTCCTGAAGCTGATAAAAAGGCGCAGACCGGATGGTGGAGGGGAAAGACCCTTGCGGATTGGGCGGTGCTTTTCGGCGCGTGGGAAGACCCCAGGATAAAAGAACAGCTGAGTGACTATGACAATAAAACCTGTCCGGAGATAGAAAAAGCGTTTAAAAGAGGCGATGTAAGCGAAAAACTTTACAGCGTTATTGCCTGCAATGCCACGGGTTCGTGCAACCTTACCAGCATTATTGACGGCAATACCGATACCCGTGGCTACATCGAATGGGCGGAGGCCGGCAGCCCCGGGTATTATCTTATCGAGCTTCTCGAAGAAACCCGGATAGACAGGATACGCCTTAAGCTGCATGATGAGGAGAATAGAAAGTACAAATACCGTATATACGCGTCTCTTGACGGCCGGACGTGGACAGACGTCCTGGTGAACAATGATAAAGATTACGCGAGCGGCTGGCAGGAGCACGGTTTTGCGCCCGTCTCGGCAAGGTATATAAAAATAGAAGGTTGCGGCAGTTCCGCCATATCGCTGGATGAAGATACCTGTTACCTGTCGCTTTCAGAGATCATGATCATGGACAACTCCCCGAAAGAAGAGATGCCTCCGGAGCAAGAATTAAGCCGGAAGATATCCGGGATAAGGGCTGTAGGCGCCAGTTACGTGAGCGGCATTTCAAGTATCCTTGACGGCAATACCGGCACCCGGAGTTATCTTGAATGGGCGAATAATGATATTCCCGCGTATTATCTGGTGGAACTTTCCGAGGACGTGTTAATGGATAAGATCTCGGTCGGGTTATACGACGACGGCAGGAGGAGATACAAATATAAGGTGTACGGCTCGACGGACGGCATGACCTGGGGCGAACCTCTTGTTGACAGAAGCTCCGTGTTCGCGCAGGGGGCAAGGGACTATTTATTTGATCCGGTTAAGGTGAGATATTTGAAAATAGAAGGCGCCGGCGGTTACTGGATCCCGACAGGTTCAGAGATGAAACAACTCGCTCTGGCGGAATTAAATATCTTTATCAACGGTATCCTGGGACCTCCGCCGAGAGATTATGATAAAGAGCAGATGAAGGACTGGGCGAAAAACATAGGGTTCAGGATGGATTCTGATCTTATAAAGTTCGCCAGGACCGCCAATGTGACGGATAAGCCGGAGCTCAGGAGATATTCCTACAGCCTGGATGAAAAAGGCACTGTCCGGAGAATATCCGAGTATTCTTCGCATGAGGGAGAGACTCTGAAGTTTTTTGATGAAAAAGGCCGGCTGGTAGAAGAGATCGCCGGCAAGCTGACAGATACAAATATCGAAGAAATGGAGCGTATCGCGCCTGCTCTCATGATCGAGGTGAGGGACAGTAACGGTAATTTAAAAAAAACCGTATACAGAGAACATTCCCCGGACAAGGATTTCCTGACCGGGCACACCGAAGTCGGCATTGCTTCAGTGGGATCCGTGGATTCAAGATACGACCCCGGTCAGGCGGCGCTGAACAGGGTCATTGACGGCAACCACGAAACCTATATAAACGTTACCTGGCGCGCGCCCAATACTCCGGCAGCGTTCCTGCTTACCCTTGAGGATGAAGAGGCCATAGACAGGATACGCTTCAGGTTACGGGAAAGCAACGGCCGTTCATACAGATATAAGGTGTATGTGAGATCAGGGATTGATGAGGAATGGACGCTTGTCGCCGACAGGAGCCGCGGCACACCCTGGAACTGGCAGGATATTTCCTTTGACAAAAGGGCGGTCAAATACATCAAGGTGCAGGGAGCGGATGAATTTACTCCCCAGATCGAGCTCGAGATATACGAGATGATCGTTTACAGACCTTCTGAAAAAGAAAATGTCACGTACCTGAGAGAATACAACGAGGACGGCGACCTCGCCGTTGAGAAAGATATCCTCGCGATCATATGGGAAGAAAACAGCGGGTTAAGGGAATATTTCGTTTCACCCGGCGCTCAGGGCACTGGCGTTTATTCGGGATGGACGCTTAAAGAGTGGGCGGCCAGGGTCGGGTCATGGACAGACCCCAGGCTGGCGTCTTACAAAAGATGCGTATCTGAATATACCCCTGAACTTGACGCCGTGCTTTCCGCGGATCCGGCTGTAAAGGTCCGGTACACAAATCAGGACGGGACCATAAACGAATACAGCGCTGTCAGCTGGGCAAGAAGCGCTGATAAAAACCTGTATCCGTCACTCGCCATGTATGGAACAGACATTGCGGCCCTGGATAACGCGTATCTTGCCGCTTACTCTTATGAGAAGGCCGCGGACGGAAGCCTTAAAAGCGCGACAAAGACCGTGAACCTCAGCCGCAGGACATTGACTACATACGACACGGACGGCAGTGTGGAGAGCCGGGGCACAAAAAGGCTTGACCTGACAAGGCGCGGCTACACGTACGAATACCACGCCAACGGTAACGTCGAGAAGATGACCACAATAAGCTCCGGACATGAGAGCGGTGAAAGTTACACCCTTTACAGCCATAACGGCGATGTGTCTTTTTATCATGACCGCACGGGAGATTACCGGTACATATACACGTATGACAAGTGGAACAACATAGAAAAGGTTAACGTGGGTTCGGAAGAGACGATGTTCCTGACGGGTGAGGAAACGCTTGACCGTGACGCGGCGGAAGTGCGCATCATCGAGTATTTCCGCGCCATACTTTACCGTGACCCGACGCACGAGGAACTCGAGGCATATATTGCCGTCTGGCAGGAAACCGGTTTCACGCATTTTGCGCGCGGGATCATGTGGCAGTCCGATGAATACCTCTCAGGAGACAAAGAGACGTACGGCGAAAAAGCCGGGTCCCTGAGAGATGAGAGGGTTTCCGCTGTTATGGATATTTTCTCCCGGGCGCAGGCTGTTGCGCAGGACATTATAGACAGGCACGAGGTGGTTGTGGCGGAAATAGCGGAGAGTTTTACAGGGCTTAGATCCGCGTATGCCGCCCGTAAAGACGCGAACGATAAAAAATACATGATCGAGATATACCGCGAGGAGCTTGGGAGAGAAGCCACCCAGGCGGAGCTGGACGACGCTTTATCCTGTATGAGATTAAACGATCTTACTCTTTCTGAGATGCGGGAACGTTTAAGGGATGAAGACAACCCGGACAGCGAATACAACCGCAGGAGAAGACAGATACTGTCGATAATAAACGCTCTTTACGACACTTCCACGGGCACGGGTCTTTTAAAGGATTATCTCGATGCCGCTGATAAATACGGTTATGTAACAGGTACACTGGGCCTTAAAGTGAAAGCCGAATACCTGACAGACCTTACCATGGACGAGGTGCTGGCCATGATCGCGTGGCTCAAGACGCAGGACAACCATTTCGGACGGAGCGCCGTGGAAGCGCTGTATAAACATCTTGCGGACGCGGGCATACAGGATATATCCGGTATGGACGGGCTTCTAAAAGAACTGATATTCCTGGAGATGATCACCGGGGTCATCACGGAAAACACTCAGGGCATGCTGCTTATCAGCATGCACGCGGTAAAGAAAGTCGCCGGGAAATACTCACTTAACCTGTACGGCACGGCCTACGATCTGGAAGAATTCCTCCGAAAATTCGATGAGATCCAGGGCTATTCCGCCATAGTCCATTATAACGGAACCCATTTCATGAACGTTACAGGTGTCATAAAACAAGGGGACAGGATAACGCACGTCCGCGTGACAAACGGTTTCATTAACGGAGAGGAACAGACAAAGACAATAAGTATAGATGAATTCGCCGGGAACTATGGAGGCAAACTGCTTTCCACGGAAAGATCCGACTACGCCAACCGTCTTACCGACGCGCAGCTCAGGAACATCAGGGGCGCGGGCTGGTGGCAGAAACTCTGGAAAAGCATCACGAAAATATTCAAAAAAATAGTTAAAGCCGTCAAAAAGATCATCTCATACATATTGGAACCCGTGAAACAATTCATAAAGGCCGTCAAGTTCGCCCTGGAAAAAGGCAAATGGGGCAGGGTATTCGGCGCTATAGGGGCCGTGGTCGTGGGCTCCGTGCTTTCGATCTTCCAGCCGCAATACGCCTTTGTGCTGATCAACACAGCCATGAGCATGGCAACGGCGGTCTGTTACGGAGACTACCAGGGAGCGCTGATAAGCCTCGGTATAGGCCTTGCGGTTTCAGCGATCACGCCGGTCATCAGGGGGATCGCTGATTTTGCGGCAAAAGCCATCGGGACCGTAATAGAGGGCGTAAAAACCGCCATAGACGGCGTTGTCGCGGGAATAAAGAATATAGGCGGCAAAATGCTGGAGGGAATAATAAATTTTGGTAAACGCGTTTATGAGGGCGCTCTGAGCGTTTACGATCAGGCATTGACCGCTGTCAGGACATTTGGCAATGGAATATTCGGCAGCAGCCCCTTTGGAGAAGTGATGCGGGCATATTCCGGCGGCCTTGTAATGAACGGCATTTCAAGGTATATTAACGAAGAGATCGACAAAACAAGCAACTGGCTGGCAAAACTGGGTATCGGCGCCGCCGGGACATTAATGCTCATGCCGGCCCTTGCGTTCGGAAACCCCAACTTCGCCACGCCGGATTCAACCGGAATGCTCCTGGAACTCACCTTGGGCTCTCTAAACAACATAGTCTCCCAGGAAGTCTACAAAACCCTCGAGGACGAATTAGGAGAAGAATGGTACGCAACCCTCTTAAGAAGCAGCATTAACAGCATTGTATCAGCCGGGTTTGAATCGCTTAAACAAGCGGTTCATTTAGAGTTGGGAACGAAAAACGTAGATGTATTGCAGAAGATCGACGGCACAGAAGAAATTTTTGATACAGGTACGGGAGAACTATTGGGCAAACACAGAAAAACCGCCAGCGAAGAAATAACCGAAATCGGAGAATACAGGTTGGATGAAAGTGCTGGAGAGTATATACTTACCGATGGTACTGTAACCCAAAGAAACGGTTCATTAACAAAGACCTACATAGTAAAAAATGAAGAAGTCATAAGAGTAAGTACATATGATGAATTTGAGCAAAGATACCTCATGGGGATCGAAGGAGTGGACGGGGGAGCAATTGACAAAGGCAACTATGATGAATACCTGTTCGGTGAAGATGGGCTATCGATTTGGAGAACAGAGGTTAGAAATGGGGGAGTAACGGATAGAAAACAAAAAACAAAACAGCCGGATTCTCCCGAAACTCGATATAAGAAAGATTTTAAAGAAAGTTATGGCCAGAAAATACTCGAGGATGGATGGAGTAAAGAATATAGGACACCACCTGACGATAATGATGATCCGCCGATAAGTATGGAAGGCTTAATGTATCTGATCTGGAAAGAATATAATGATCCATTAGGGACAGTTTATCTGCCAAGGGTATAAAGCTAGAGGAAATATTTGTGTTAAAGAAAATACTTCTCATATTATTTGTAGCTGTTATTGTCAGTATATCCTGTGTAGGTCTATATTATATCGGCAGGAAATATATTTTTGACATTGAAAAACCATATTGTGCTAAAGTCGTAGACGCTCGTTGGTCAGTAGCACGTTTAGACAATGGGCACGAGGTTATTTTAGCAGGGGTTTTCATTCCTGATAGATCTGAAGATGGGCCAAATCTTTTCCCAGGTTTAGTTGATAATATCGGTAAAATTCTAAATGGTAGAAGAGTAAAAATAGAATTAATCGAGAGAGCTAGGTCTGGAGCCTATCATGATGGAGATTTAGTTAGGATTTATTTACAGGATGGAACGTGTGTCAATACTTATCTTTTAGAAAACGGTATGGCATTTTACAGCCATGGTTATTATCGAGGTAAGGAGCGAGAGGAGGCAGCAGAGGCAAAAGCAAAAAAAGAGGGAAAAGGAATATGGGCAGATAAAGATAAATTAGATTT
>DAOVKF010000095.1 GCA_030631915.1 Candidatus Omnitrophota bacterium | reverse complement strand
GGTGTGCTGGGATGCATGGCTCAGAGGCACGGGGAGCTTCTTTTCAAGGAATACCCGCAGGTGGATATGGTGGTGGGGCCCAGCAATATCTATGATATCCCGGACCTGGCGGCCAGGGCTCTGGGGCCTGAAAAAATACTCGCAATAGATAAACAGAAACGTCCCATGACGAAAATGAACCCGGAATACCGTTCGGGCGTGTTCTCGGCGTTCGTCAACATAATGTACGGTTGTAATAACTTTTGTTCGTATTGCATCGTCCCCTATGTCCGCGGCAGGGAGGTATCTCGCCCTAAAAGGGTTATTATTGATGAGATCAAGGCGCTGGCTGACAGAGGGTTCAGGGAGATAACCCTTCTGGGACAGAACGTGAATTCTTACGGCGCGGGCCTGAGCGGCAGGACGACTTTTCCGGGGCTTCTTGAAGCGGTCAATGGTATCGGGGGGATCGAGCGCATACGTTTTACCACCAGCCATCCCAGGGACGCTGGAAATGGGCTTTTCAGGGCAATGCGCGACCTTGATAAAGTATGTGAGCATATACATCTGCCTCTTCAATCCGGGTCGAACAAGATACTGGACCTCATGAACAGAAAATATACCGTTGAAGAATACAGGGCAAAAATAGACCTTCTGAGGGAGATGGTGCCGGGAGCGGCTGTGACCACGGATATTATTGTGGGGTTTCCTTCGGAAAAAGAGAGCGACTATCAGGCCACACGCAGGGCCATGGAGAAGATCGGATATAATTCCGCGTTCATATTTAAATATTCGCCGCGTTCACCGGCGCTTTCGTCGCGTCTGGTGGATGATGTTCCGGCGGAGGCCAAAAAACAGAGGAACAATGAGTTACTGGATATGCAGAGGAAGATCTCTCAAACCAGGAACAGGCAGATGACAGGCGGTGTGCGGGAAGTTCTGGTGGCGGGGAAGAGCCGCATGTCGGACAAAGAGCTTACCGGTAAGACAAGGGACAATACTTCGTGTGTTTTTGCCGGGGCAGACAGTTTGATCGGGCAGCTTGTATCCGTGCGGATAAAAGGTGCGAGTCCATTTACGCTCAAAGGAGAACTGAGTTAATAAAGGATGAAGGATGAACCCCTCAACAAGCGCATGATCCTCTTTATAGTGGGGCCCACGTCCTCCGGTAAGACCGCGGTCGCGGTGGAGGCGGCCCGGAAGATAAACGGCGAGATCATCTCATGTGATTCCATGCAGGTGTACCGGGACATGGATGTGATAACCGGGACACCCGGTGAGGACATCATGAGAAGCGTCCCCCATTATTTAATAAAATGCGTCCCTCCCGAAGAGGAATATAACGCCGCGCGTTTCGCGAAGGAAGCCGGGGCGCTCATAGATGACATTGTGTCCAGGGGCAGGATGCCCGTGATCACAGGCGGAACAGGGCTTTACATGAAAGCCCTTATCGACGGTATCTTCCCCGCCTCTTCAAGGGACGAGGATCTGAGAGGGGAACTGAAAAAAGAGGCCGCGGAAAAAGGCGCGGCGTATCTTTATGAAAGGCTGAAAAAGGCCGACCCTGTCACCGCGCGCGCGTTGCACCCGAATGACGTGAGAAGGGTGATACGGGCTCTTGAGGTTTATGAGCTTACCGGGGAGACTATTCACGATCAAAAAAAGGGGACGCGGGGGATCGGTCCGGCATATGACTGCAGGATATTCGGCATGGAGCTTGCGAGAAGCCTGCTTTATGAACGCATAAACCGGGCGGTGGACAGGATGTTCGATAAAGGGCTTGTCGAAGAGGTCGGGCGGCTCAGGCAGAGGAGATTGAGCAGCACCGCGGAAAAGGCCCTTGGAGTAAAAGAGATATCGTCTTATCTGGAAGGGACCGCAGGCCGGGCACAGGCCGGGGATGAGCTCAAAAAAAACACACGCAGATACGCGAAAAGGCAGCTCACGTGGTTCAGGGCGGATGAGCGGGTCGAATGGCTGGATGCCGGCAGGGGTGTTCGGGAGATCGCGGAGGATATTTTGAGGCGCGTGAATGAATAATATTGTTTACCACGAGACCGGGAAAAAAGCCGAGAAGGCGGTCCTTGTTACCGTAGAGCAAACAGGCCGGTCTTTGGGGAAACTCGAGGACCGGGCAAAAGAGCTCCGGGACCTGGCAGGATCTGACGGTGTGGCCATAGCCGGCGAGATCCAATGCCGCCGAAAGACGTTGACGGCCAACCTTCTGGTAGGCAAAGGCAAGGTGGAGGAGATAGCCGCTCTTGCATCCGAGGTCAAGGCCGATGCAGTGATCTTCAGCGATGATCTGTCTCCTTCACAGCAAAAGAATCTGGAAGAATTCGTTGAAGTTAAGATCATAGACAGGACACAGCTTATCCTGGACATATTCGCGCGCAGGGCGGTTTCCAACGAAGGTAAGGTCCAGGTCGAACTGGCCCAGCTGCTATACCTGCTGCCGCGTCTGACCGGTAAAGGCATCCAGCTTTCCCGCCTGGGAGGGGGGATCGGGACAAGAGGCCCCGGAGAGCAGAAGCTTGAGGTGGACCGGCGCCGGGTGCGTGAGCGTATCTCCAAGCTGAAAAGATCACTGGAGAAGATAACCGGCCAGCGCGGTTTGAGGCGTGGCAGGCGGGGCATGTTCTCCATGCTGACAGTCGCACTTGTGGGATACACGAATTCAGGAAAATCCACGCTTTTTAACGCGCTTACCGGCGCGGACGTCAGGGTGAAGGACCAGCTTTTCAGCTCGCTTGATCCGATGGTGAGGAAGATGACCCTGCCCGGCAACCAGACCGTGCTTATATCCGATACAGTGGGATTTCTGCAGGATCTCCCGCATCACCTGATCGAAAGTTTCAAAGCCACGCTTGAAGAGGTCGTTAGCGCGGACATGCTTTTCCATGTCGCTGACATGAGCGACCATCGCAGAGAACTCCAAAGGGACGCTGTTCTTAAAGTGCTCGGGGAGCTCGGGGTTCAGGACAAGCCTGTTTTTACCGTCTTGAACAAGATGGACAAGGTCCCGGATGAAAAGGAGCGGGAACGTATCAAACGGCGATTCCAGCGCTCTGTGGTCATATCGGCTTTAAACAAACAGGGCCTTTCTGAGCTGGTTGACCATATAGTCAGTTTCATCCAGGGCGATATGGAAGATATAGAGCTGACCCTGCCTCACAAGTATTATTCCCTCGCGAAAATAATACGCGAAAAAGGCACTGTCAGAAAGGAAGAATACAGGGATAACGGGGTGTTTATAAAGGGCCGGATCCCCAAAAAGGTCAAGTACTCCATCCTCAAAAAGCTCAAGCAATGAGAAGCAAGGGCTTATCTCACGGCTCAGCCTGATTCTTCTTGACAAAGCCCTGGATGGTGATATAATTTAGCACTCAGGCCCGGAGAGTGCTAAATTATATGAGGCCACAGTATTAATATAACCTATGAATATTCGTATCGATAAAAAAGAAAGAAACTTTCAGGTCCTGTCCCATATAATAGATCTGTATGTTTCGACCGCCATACCCGTAAGCTCAAAGTCCGTTACCCGGAAGATGGACAACACGATATCCAGCGCGACGGTCAGGAACATAATGACGGAACTGGAGGATTCGGGATATATCGAGCAGCCGCATACGTCCGCGGGACGTATCCCGACGGATTCGGGGTACAGGCATTATGTCGACTTTCTCAAAGGGCGATTATGGCTGAAAAAGAGGGAGATCGAACGCCTGGCCGGTGAATATACGGATCGCATCAAGAGCATTAAAGATGTTATTGAAAAGACGTCGTTCCTTATCAGCAGGGAACTGCACTACGCGGGTGTAGTCATGTGGCCGAACATCGGCAGCCTGTATTTAAAACACCTTGAACTGGTGAAGATCAAGGCTGAGACCGTTCTGGCTGTTCTTATTACAATGACGAACGCGGTCAAGAATTACATAGTCAAGATGAACAGGGACATCGGGGAAACCGAACTTGAGAAGGTCGCTAACTTTGTTAACATGAATTATGAGGGAACGGGCATTTCAAGGATATCAACGTGTCTGAAAGATATTGTCGAGGCCGGTGCTGACGGAACGGTCCTGAGGGTAGCGGGGCCCGCTCGGGAGATCATCGACAGTGTGGTCGAGATGGATATCGAGAACGATATATACTGCGAGGGATTGGACTTTTTTACCGGGGAGCCGGAATTCAGGGATCCGGACATGACCCGGCACATGCTTCAGATATTTTCCAGCAGAAAAGAGATCGGCGCGCTTATGCAGAAAGAACTGCCGCATAAAGGGGTGAGGGTATATATCGGGAAAGAGAACAAGTTCAGCGTGTTCCGGGAATGCAGCATTGTAACCGCGGGATATGAACTGTACGGAAAACCGACGGGACGTATCGGGGTGATCGGACCGACACGGATGGATTACTGCAATGTCCTCAGGACCGTGAGTTATTTGTCCGAACTGATCAGTTCAAAGCTCGAGGAGCTTTATTGACAGCAGGGTGTTGAAGCAGGATATACAGCGGACGGGGGGAAATGACGAAAAAAAAGGAAAAAGTATCCGTATCCGGGAAAGAATTGGAAGATCTCCGGCAAAGAGCGGGCGAGAGGGACGAATGTCACAATAAATGGATGAAGGTGCTTGCGGACTATGAGAACACCAGAAAGCGGATGGAAAAAGAAAAGGTCGATCGCATCAGGTTCGCGAACGAGGATATCATAGCCCGGCTTTTTCCCATAGTGGATAATTTTGACATGGCCCTCGCGGCCATGGATAAGGCGGAGGACAAGACAGCGGTCATGGACGGCATAATGCTGGTCCAGAAAGAGTTTCACAGGATACTTGAAGAGAATGGCGCGCTGAAGGTCAAGACCGATGGAGAACTTTTTGACCCCAATGTGCACGAGGCGGTTTGTGTGGTTGAGACCGATGAATACGCGGACGGGATGATCGTGGAAGAAGTCCGGGCAGGGTATACGCTGAACGGCCGTCTGATCAGGCCGGCGCAGGTCAAGGTGGCGAAGAATCCCGAGCGGGAAAGGGAGTTAGAAGACAAATAACGGTTAAAGGCAATAAAACGGCTTGTGTCCTGTGCCCATATACGAATCACGGGATATGTGTTACGGGACACGATCAAGAAGGAGGTAAGAACGATGGGTAAAGTAATAGGGATCGATCTGGGGACAACGAACTCGTGTGTCGCCGTTATGGAAGGGAAAGAATCTAAAGTGATCCTGAACGCCGAAGGGGGCAGGACCACTCCCAGCGTCGTCGCTTTTACGAAAGCCGGTGAAAGGCTTGTCGGTCAGCCGGCAAAGCGCCAGGCGATCACGAATTCGGATAATACGGTCTTCAGCATAAAAAGGTTTATGGGGAGAAAACATTCCGAGGTCAAGGAGGAGGAGAAACTGGTCCCCTATATGGCCGATGAAGACGCGAGCGGGAACGTGACCGTTGTCGCGCACGGTAAAAAGTATACCCCTCCGGAGATATCGGCGATGATCTTACAGAAAATGAAACAGACGGCAGAAGATTATCTGGGGGAGAAGGTCTCGGACGCGGTCATTACGGTCCCGGCGTATTTCAACGATTCTCAGCGGCAGGCCACAAAAGACGCCGGGCAGATAGCGGGACTCAACGTGCTCAGAATAATAAACGAGCCCACTGCGGCGAGTCTGGCTTACGGCCTTGACAAGAAGAAGAACGAGAAGATAGCT
>DAOVKF010000202.1 GCA_030631915.1 Candidatus Omnitrophota bacterium | reverse complement strand
GGGTGTTCCGTACAGAAGCTTGTACGTCCCAAGTAACTACAATTCCGACGCGGCCGACCCTGGAAAAATAAAATTTGAACGGACACCAAAGGTTATAGAAGTTTACAAGCTTCTGGTAGGAATACCCCAGAGCAGCCCCTGTGCGTCGCAGGGGAGAGTCCGACGGTCGACAACAAAATGGCGGATGGTGGACGAGACAGGATTTGGCGCCTTCGGGCTTGTTTTATACTACTGATCTGAGCGTTGCTCAAATCAGAAAATGTCTTCGCCCTCCGGTCGGCCACCCGCTGCCTCGGTAGTGGTCGCTTGCTCGCAAGCTCCCTGAATTAAAGGCTCGGCTGCTCCCTTCAAATCCTGTCCGACGATCAATTATGGAATAGCTATGGTGGGCGAGACAGGATTTGAACCTGTGACTTCTTCCTTGTAAGGGAAGCACTCTAAACCGCTGAGTTACTCGCCCGGGGACGCGCGTCTATTTAGGGAGCGCGGTCATCATGAATACCATCACGAACAGGGCGACGGTTTCAATAACGCCGAGCACCATGATATAATTGCCGAAACCCTGCCCTGTTTCCGCCAGGGCGTCCGCCGCGCTGGCTCCGGCTTTTCCCTGCATCCAGGCGGAAAAGCCCATTGCCAGGCCCGCGGCCAGCCCCATGAACATCTGATAAGGATATGTCTCCGGGTCAAGGTTCGCCCCTTTTATCGCGTTCTTTAATATCATGCCGTAAATGGTCTGGGATAAGGGGGCGCCCACAAAAGCGATCAATATAAAAGGCGCCGCTTTGTTCTGCAGAAAGGCTTTTTTCCACGCACCGATCGCGGCCATTCCGGCTATGCCTGTGCCTAACGCGGACCCTATGGCCGCGAACGCTAAAGAAAGTCCCATGTCTCCTAAACCCTGTACCATTTTTACCTCCTCTTTACTCCGAAAACGGCTTGTATTCCTTGCCCGACCACTGCATGCCGAGGTGGCCGGAAAATTCCAGCATGTTCAGCCTTATCCCGTGGACAACGACAGCCATCAGGGCAAGAAGGATGTTCAAAGCGTGGCCGAAGAACAGGATAAACGCGGCTGCAAGCCCCCCTATAACGCCATGGACGCCTCCTCCCACGGCCATATCATTGAAACTCTGCGCCACTATCACTGTTGCGTAACCGACGGCAAAGAGCCTTAAATATGACACGACATCGGAAAAAGCACCGATGACGCTGAGCGGGAGGCTCGTCAGCGTGGTCAACATCCCCTTTAATACGTTCTTCTTCTGGAAATTCGCGAAGACCAGCACGAGAAGTATTCCAGCGCCCAGCAGACAGCCCGCGGATCGCGGGAAAGGCCTGTCGATCACAAGCGTGCCCGCCGCATGGAACATCCCCCAGATTATCAATATCCATCCGCCGTGGGCCAGGCAAAGCGGCGAATTGATCAGCCTGAAGCCCTTTGTAAGCCGGGCTATCGTCAGATGCACGGCGCCGATAAAAAAACAGACAAGCATCATGAAGTCCTGGTTACCCGCGTCCAGACTGTCTATCCTCCCTATCACCAGACCTTTCAACAAAGGCAGCCCCGCTATCCCCGCCGCTCCGAACCAGGTCCCTGTGACAGCCCCCCAGAGGACCGTGGCGCCGCTCAGGAGATACATCAGCACGAACGGCCGCGCAGGAGCGTTTTTCATCTTCCTTCTT
>DAOVKF010000105.1 GCA_030631915.1 Candidatus Omnitrophota bacterium | reverse complement strand
CGTTCCCTTTCGCGCCTTTCACCCGGCCGGGGCCCGGCCCCATGGGAGCGGGACTCGGCGCGACGCCCCCGCTCGCGACTATCCCTGTGATAAAACAGGACCCTTTCCATTCCGTGAAACATTCAGACACAGCTTGCGCCGCTGCCCGGAACACGACCAGTATATCCTTTTCAGAGCGCGGCACACGGTAAAGCATGTAATTGTAAAGGGCCTCCTCTTCCATGGCGCTGTCTGCCGTGGAATGACCGGTTCCCACCGGCACCGGCACGTTATTGCACGGCGATAGAGTATATACGCAGGACGCTCCCCGGGGAAAAGGGATATTCCCGTGCGAATATCCCCTCTGCCATGCCCGCATACCGTTCCCGACAGCGCCCGCGACAACCCGGATACAATCCACATGATCGCGGGACTTACCCGAGGGGTCAAACTCCTTCAGTATGGCTGATACGGTCAGGACCGGTTCTCTCACGTGCCCTGTCAGAAGTATTCCCCGTGAACCTTCGACGGGGATATCGTTTATCTGCACTTCGGCCTGCCATTTTTTCCACGCCTTCTCGATCAGAAAAGACACCTCACCGGCAAACCGCTCTTTAGCGCTCACGGTCCCGAAAACCCTGTCAGTCCCGGCCTCAGCCGCGGCCTTTCCCTCGAAAACGGGGACAAGCAGGAATAACAATACCAGCGTCCTCAAATATTTCATGGAGCCTCACAGGCATGCCCGTAGTACCTGTTTTTTTCGCCCTTCGGGCGGAATCCTGAGCAAGGATCCACGGCCATTGCCGTGGCCGTGGTCCGCGTCGAAGGATCGATCTTTCGATCCCCGGATCCCGGGCCGGTTTACGTGTTTACGCCATGAACACTGACGCGGCGCCGAACACACCCACGTTCTTCTTCAGTTTCGCCCTGACTATCGGTGTCCCCGCCGCAAAGACGTTTATGGTGTGCCCGTACGCGGACCTTCTTATCTCCTTAAAGATAAGTTCTCCTATCATGGATACACCTCCGCCGATCACGATGATCTCGGGGTCCAGGACGCTTATCATGCTGCCCAGCCATATACCCAGCACCTCTCCCTGCTTCCTGATCGTCTCTATGGCCAGCCTGTCTTTCTTTCTCGCCGCTTCAGCGACCGTGCGCATTGTTACTTTATCCAGGTCTCCGCCCGCCATATCCACGATACAGGTCCTTACCCGCGGTCTTTTCCTCAGGCTCTCTCTCAACCGCCGCACAGTATGGAGCCCGGATGCTATCGCTTCCACGCAACCGGTATTACCGCATCCGCAAACAGCGTCCTTATCGTCATAATTCACCGTTACATGGCCTCCCTCGCCGGCCATTCCGTTCTTTCCGTGATATATCTTCCCGCCTATGATGATACCGGTCCCTATGCCGGTACTTACCGTTATATAAAAGATGTTCTTATACCCTTTGGCCGCCCCCCATACCATCTCCGCCATGCCCGCGGCATTGGCGTCGTTTTCCAGCTTTGTGTCGATCCCGAACCTTTTTCTGACAAGGGCCGCCAGCGGCACGTCTTTCCATCCCGGAAGATTGGGGGGATTATGCACTACTCCCCTGCCCGGATCAAGCGGTCCGGGCGCGCATATGCCGATACCTCTTACGCTCTTTTTACCCGCGGCGATCCCTGACAAAAGCATTTCTATTGAGACCATCACCTGGTTCAGGGAAACGTCCGCGCCTTTCGCCGCGAGCGTCGGAAGGATAACCGTCTTCCCGAGCCCGCCGTCAGCGCTTACAATGCCGGAAGCTATCTTTGTCCCGCCTATATCAACACCGATAATATTTTTTTTCATCCTACCACCTCTTCTACCGCTTCCATGACCGGGCTCTTCGCTATATCCCCCGGCGCTGTTACATCTGAGTCAGGGACATCCGGAACAATATCAAGCCCGCCGCCCGAATAGAAGGCTTCGTAGCACAGCTCCGAACAGAAATAATCCCTGTCCTTCTGCCATTTATTGGCGATATCTTTAAGCGGTATCCCGATCCTGGCCAGGAGTTTCAGTATCCCGAGAAAGATCACGCCCAGGTAATCATACCGGTTGTTCAGAGCGCGCACAAGATACGATATCGTTCTATCCGGATCGTACGCGTGTCCTTCCCTGACCCTGTATACATCGTATCGTTCCCGCGGCACCGCCCTGATGTCCCGAGCCCTGACGCCGCCTTTTGTTATCGCCTCTATCGCGAGGTTCATGCCCGGGGACACGCAAACAGCAACATGTGAATACCTGCTATTCGTGCCCCACGCGATGATCATGGAAAGGATATCGTTTTCAGCCTTGAATAACAAAATGTCGCCGCTTTTCATGCTTTAATACCTCCCGGTCCGTCCGAAACGATTTTGACATCCACTTTACGCCCTTATATGTTATCATTATACGCCGCATGTGCCGATTTTCCAATACTTTTGCCGCTCATACCTGAAAAATATTTGCAAAGAAATATCCGCGCTTGCGTCAAAATAAATAATCTGCTAAAATAAATTAAAAGTTGTGTATCGTAAGATGCTTTCTTCAGCAAAAAATGGCCTTTTACTTCGGATTTAAAAGGGGACGAGATGAGTAACAAAAAAAGGGGAGCGGCACATGAGGAACAAAAAGCGGCCTTGAAAGACTTTCGGAAAAATCCGTATGCCAGATTCCACAATGCCTTCGCCCTGATGTCAGTTATCCCGTTTCTGGTCCTGTTTTATATTATCGTGGCTAAATTATTCAGCATTAACATCCTTATCGGCAGCATCGGCTTTCTTGTCTTTCTGGCGATCTTCATCACTATAATCGGATATCTGCTGACACATGACATTTTGCATGGTCTGGTCTCCCACATTATGCAGCTAAGACAGCATGACAAGTCAAGGTCTAAATTTATCGCCAGCGTCTTCCACGAGTTAGTGAACCCGTTATTCATGATCAGGGGAAGCATTGAAAACATGACCGGCGGCATATATGGGACGATCACTGACAAACAGAAGGAAATACTCCACTTGTGCCAGAACGTGACAGGAAGAATGAGCAGGCTGACGAGCAGTCTGATGGATATGCATAAGATCGAAGCAGGCGTGGTGGATATCCACAGGACATCCTTTGATCTCCAGGAAATGCTTGAAAAACAGGAGAAGGAATTCGAGATCAGGCTCAAAGGGAAAGGCATAAAGATAGAAAAACAAATACACGGTGAAAATTTTCACCTGTGGGCTGATAAGGACAAGATCTCGCAGGTAATAAACAATCTCTTAGGCAACGCCGCGAAATACACGCCGGACAACTGCCGGATAAACGTGCTGCTTTCCAGGGAAACGGATATCGTAAAACTCGTGATCCATAATACGGGCTCCCATATCCCCCAGCATGAATTGGAAAATATCTTTGATAAATACAAAAGGCTGCACAGTTCAGAAGACGGGGCCGGACTGGGGCTAGCTATAGTAAAAGATATCATCGATCTGCACAGAGGCAGCATCTGGGCTGAAAGCCATCCGGAAACCGGCACCAGGTTTATCGTGACCCTGCCGTGCAATCTGAGAAAAAAGAGGGCATAAAAGAACTTCCTCTTGCTGCGGGCTCCTCATTCCTGTTTCTGTAACGCGCTGACGATCCAGCTCTGGACGATCTGAGGGTCAAACTGACTGCCGCTCATTTTCTTTATTTCCTTGATGGTATCTTCCCTGGAGAAAGCCTTTCGATAGGACCTGTTTGAGGTCATGGCGTCATATGTGTCGCACACGGCAAGTATCCTCGACTCCAGGGGTATCTCCTCGCCCTTCAACCCGTCGGGATATCCTTTTCCGTCAAAACGTTCATGATGATGCCGGATGATCTTGATCACGTCCTTTAGTTCCTTTATCGGAGATAATATGCGTTCAGCGAGTATCGGATGCTCTTTTATGTGTTCGTACTCCTCGGGCGTCAGACTGCCGGGCTTGGTCAACACGCTTTCCCTTATCCCTATCTTCCCTATATCGTGCAAAAGGCCCGCGACCTCAATGTTCTCTCTCTGCCTGTCCGATAATGTCATCTGGACCGCGACCTCAAGGGCGTTAGACGTTACCCTCCGCGAATGATTCTCGGTATATTTGTCCTTGGCCTCCAGGCTGTATGCCAGAGCCCTTATGGCGCGCAGATACAGATTCTTTATCTCCTCATTTTTCTTTACCAGCTCTTCTGTCCTGATCTTTACTTCTTTTTCAAGATTCGCCTGATAATTCATGTTCTTGATGACGAGTTCGCGTTTCTCGAGCGCTCTTTGCGCCACATAACCGGCGGTATTCAGGGTAAAGGGCTTGACAATAAAATCATAGGCCCCTTCCTTCATGCATGTGATAGCGTCGTCCAGTGTCGCATAGCCCGTCATCATGACGACCTCGGTCAGGGGCTGTTTTTCCTTTATCAGCCGGAGCAACTGGATCCCGTTCACTCCCGGCATCATTATGTCCGAGATCACCAGATGTATGTCACTGTTGATGATCTTAAGCGCCTCTTCAGCGCTGTAAGCTTTCTGAACTTTATAACCCCTTGCCGTTAAAGCCTGCTCCATCATCCCGGCAAGTTCGACCTTATCGTCCACGACCAAAATCTGCGCTTTCTGCTCATCAACCATTTTTCCCCGCCTTTCGGGTCTGAACCTGAACGCCTCCCGGCGTCCTGTAACGGATCCTTTTCATTCCCCCCGGCTCCCGAGCGTTCCGCTCCGGTCGGGCGCCCTTATCACACAAGTATATCAAAGTATATCATGCCGGACAAAAAATGCAAAGACAGGCTTATGAAGGCTTATGAAGGCCCTGCCGCAATTGGACAAAACTGCCGCGATCCATGAACGGCCTGAGATCGGGAACGCTCCGGCATCACCAGCCCATGAATTCCTATCCGTCCAGATCTCCCAGAAAAGATTCAACCGCCTCTTTGATCGCAGACCAGTCGCCGCGCTTTCTGAAAGGCAGTTTCTTGTCCCGTTTCCAGGCGCCTGCCTTTCTACGCCACCGGTAGAAACAAACCTGCTTTTTCTCATGATCTTCCAGGAGCACTACGGCCGACCACCATCCGAGACCCGTGTTCTTTTTAATGGTCCTGTACCGCAATACTTTCAGGGATTTGTCCAGAGGCAATATCTCGTTATCCGTTATTCCGCGATTTTCATCAATGATCATGCCACCTCCTTCCGGCTATGCCCTGTAAGGGCTGACCCCATTTTCTTTCAAACCGTATTATGGGGCCCCTACAAAAATTCAAACCCTTGCGCTTTTGGATGACAGATATAAGGGTTCGAATTGGTATCACTGACCCTTCAGATGCTCTGCTT
>DAOVKF010000184.1 GCA_030631915.1 Candidatus Omnitrophota bacterium | reverse complement strand
GTATAAAGGTCAGTATAAAAATAAAAGATGACGAGGCCTGGGTTGACTTTACAGGGTCCGATGACCAGGTGACAGGTTTCGTAAATTCCCCCATAGCAAACACTGCCACATGTGTCTATGTCGCCTTTCTTACCACAGTAACGACACCGGATATTCCGCATAATGAAGGAGTATACCGGCCAATTCACATAAAGGCGCCTGAGGGCTCGGTCGTAAATCCGGAGTTTCCGGCTCCTGTTGCTTCCTGCACCCTTGATACAGCCTGCGCGATACTGGAGGCATGCTGGAAGGCTATTTCAGGTGTGCTTCCCGACAGGGTTCCCGCGGGATGGAACCGGTGGAATGGACCGACGATTACCGGGATAGATCCGCGCAGAGACAATTTTTACGTAATGTTCGGTTTTAACGGATTTGGAGGGGCCGGGGGTATGCCCGGGATGGATGGGCGTCACTACATAGGTGACGGTATAGACCTGGGAGGCTTGATAGCTCCGAACGTCGAGACAAATGAAACAGATTACCCGCATATCACAGAATTTAATGAGTTTACCACAGACTCCTGCGGCGCCGGTAAGTATAGAGGAGGATGCGGAGCGAAGTACAAGATATCATTTTATGATGAGAACCCCACCCTTGTCATGTTCGGCGATGGTAAGGTACATCCCCCCTACGGGCTGTACGGCGGAAAGCCAGGCTCACTGAATCTGGCCTTTATTAACGAGGGTAAAGCCGGACATAGGGAGATGAAGGCAAAAGAGGCGCTGAAGCTTAAAAAAGGAGATTCTTATTCAACCTATCCCTCAGGCGGCGGCGGATGGGGAGACCCTCTGGAGAGGGACCCTGAGATGGTCAGGATGGATACGAGAAATGAGATTATCTCGCCGGAGAGTGCCTATCGGGATTACGGGGTGGTGCTTGAAGGAGAAGATCTTCATATAAACTTAGAAAAAACTAAGGAGCTGCGTGCAAAACTTAGGGGGAACGAAAATGGCTGAAATAAAAAAGATAGCGGTAGTCGGCGCTGGAAGCGGTGGGTTCATGTGCGCCGCGGACCTTGGGAATCAGGGTTACGAGGTGGCTTTATTCTCGAGAGATCCATCCAGGGTGCAGGGAGTCAGGGAAAAAGGAGGGATCGAAGTTCTTGATATTGATTCCAGGCCGACAGGGGTTTTCGGGAAGGTTGCCTGCGCCACAAATAATATCGAGGAAGCGGTCCGGGGAGCGCAGGTAATATTGAATCCTGTACCGTACTTTGTGTGCGAGGAGTACGCCCAACTTGTTGCCCCGTACCTCGAAGAGGATCAGGTGGTGCTCTATCTTGGAAAAGGGGGTGCTTCACTCACCTGGGCAAAGGTCTTAAGAGAAAAGAATATTAAAAAAAAGGTTTACCTCGCGGACTGCAACACCCTTCCTTACGGAACTTCAAAAAAGGGGGCTTTCCAGGTAAGACTTGAGAACAGGACCCAGAACCTGATTATCGCAACCTTTCCGGGTAAGGATATTGGTCATGTCGGCTCGGTAGTGGAAAGGATCTTCCCGTCGAAAAACGGTTATATGATCCGCCGTGGACAGAATGCCATAGATTCCATTCTTGTTGATTATAACGCGATTACTCACACACCGCCAATGGTATGTAACGCCGCAAGGATCGAGCTCGGGGAGGAGGATTTTCACCTCTTTGGAAGAAAGGAAAATACGCGTTCTGTTGTGAAGCTCATTGAAAAAATAGACCGTGAACGCATGGCTATCGGACAGAAACTGGGCCTGAAGCAGTACACTCTTGAAGAAGAAATTCTCATGGTGAAGTGGAATCCTAAGGGAGAAGACCACGTTCTTCCCCTGTATGACGCGATTCATACTCCTTTCCTCGAGGTATGCGAAGGGCCTTTTAAACTGGATACCCGTCATCTCACAGAGGATATTCCCTATGGCCTTGTCACTTTTTCATCTCTCGGTAAAATGCTCGGTGTTCCCACGCCGGTCTCTGACGCTATTATCACCATGTCCGATGTTCTACTAAATAGAGATTTCCGGAGCATTGGAAGGACGGTGGAATCCATGGGACTTGACAGCTCCTGGTCTCTGGAGCAGCTGAAAAAGTACCTGAAAGAAGGGGTTTTATAGTTTTGTATATT
>DAOVKF010000210.1 GCA_030631915.1 Candidatus Omnitrophota bacterium | reverse complement strand
GCCACTTTCGGGGACAGCATGTATTTCGTGAAACGCCATGTGTTGTTCCTGCTGATCGGATTTCTGGCCGCTGTTCTTTGTATGACGGTCCCGCCGGGATTCTTTCAGGCCCATGCCAGGGCTATCATGTTCTGTGCGCTTATTTTACTCGCGGTCGTGTTTATACCCGGCGCGGGATTCAGCGCGGGCGGGGCGCGGAGATGGATACGCATAATGGGGTTCGGGTTTCAGCCTTCGGAAGTCGCTAAATTAGCCCTTGTACTGTACCTGGCGGACTTTACGGCTCGAAAGAGATACCTGATGTCCGATATCAGGCGGGGATTTTTTCCCGCTTTTACGGTGATCGGGCTTACGGGAGCATTGGTCCTTCTGGAGCCCGACCTGGGCACAGCCCTTGCCGTCGGGTTTATAGGATTTGCCGTATTGTTCGCGTCCGGCGCCAGGCTCAGGCATCTGGGTTTCGTTATAGCGGGGGCGCTGCCGCTGTTGTGGGCCGTCATAATCAGTTCGCCCTACCGGCTGAAAAGGATCACCGCGTTCATCAACCCGTGGGACGACCCCAGGGGCACGGGATTTCAGCTTATCCAGTCGTTTATAGCCCTGGGCTCCGGAGGCATTTTCGGGGTCGGGCTGGGAGAGTCCAGGCAGAAATTGTTCTATCTGCCCCAGTCGCATACGGATTTCATATACTCCATTATAGGAGAGGAACTGGGTTTCTCGGGGACAGCGTCGGTCCTTGTGCTGTTCGCTGTTTTAGTATGGTTTTCGTTAAGGATCTCGTTGAAACTGGAAGATGTATTCATGTCGCGCGCCGTTCTCGGGATAAGCATGATGATAGCGTTTGAGACTGTCGTCAATATCGGGGTCTCAGTGGGAGCGGTGCCGACAAAGGGCCTGCCTTTGCCTTTTATAAGTTATGGGGGGAGTTCGCTTGTCGTGCATATGGCGGCGATAGGCATACTTCTCAATATGTCAAGGGAGGGGAACTGAATGAAGGTGATCCTGGCGGCCGGCGGCAGCGGCGGACATATATTCCCTTCCATCGCGCTCGCCTCAGAGCTGGAGAAGATCGGGGTCACCGGGATCTTTTTTGTTTCGAGCAAACGGAGACTGGACAGAAATATTTTAAGCGCATGCGGGCATCCCTGTTTTTTTCTGTCAGTGAACCCCATGCCTTTCGGGCCGGGCCCTTTTCGCTGGATCGTATTCGCGCTGAAATTCCTGACAGACGCTCTGGCGTCGCTGGTATTGCTCCTCAGGATAAGGCCGGACGTTGTGGTGGGGTTCGGAGGCTTTTCCTCCGGCTCTATCGTCAGATGCGCCGGTATGCTTAATATCCCTGTCCTGATACACGAACAGAACTGTCTGCCCGGCCGCGCCAACAGCGTGTTAAGCCGGACCGCCGGGCGGGTGGCGGTAAGCTTTAAGGAAACCGCGGAACGTTTCTCCGCCGCGCGAGGCAAGGTGGTCTTTCTGGGGAACCCCATCCGGCTGGAGG
>DAOVKF010000116.1 GCA_030631915.1 Candidatus Omnitrophota bacterium | reverse complement strand
TCTTAGAAAAGAGATCAATAACATAGATCACCGTATGATACAACTCCTGAGCAAAAGAGGGCAGCTCAGTTCAGCTATAGGCGAGATCAAAAAGGCCCGGAAACAGTCCGTTTATTCTCCGGGCCGGGAGAGCGTTATCTACAGGATGGTCACAAAAGACAATAAAGGGCCCCTGGCGGATGAATCGATAAAAGCGATATACAGGGAGATCATGTCGGCCTGTATATCGCTGGAACACCCCCTTATCATCGCGTATTTAGGCCCGGAGCTCACGTTCACTCATCAGGCGTCGATCAAGAAATTCGGGGTCAGTGTAACTTACTTATCGTGCAACAGCATAACTGACGTGTTTCTCGAAGTCGAGAGGGGGAACGCGGATTACGGCGTGGTGCCGATAGAGAATTCGATCGAAGGTGCTGTAAGCCATACAATGGACATGTTCGCGGGTTCGCCTCTGATGATATGTTCCGAAAGTTATCTGCGGATCCGGCACGATCTTTTAAGCAGGGCGGGAAGCATGAAATCCATTAAAAGGATATACTCGAACCCGCAGGTATTCAGCCAGTGCCGTGTCTGGATAGAGAAGAACCTGCCCCGCGCGAAACTCAAAGATTCGGCGTCAACGGCCAAGGCCGCCGAGATCGCGGCCCGGCACCCTGACTCAGCCTGTATCGCGAGCGGGCAGGCGGCCGGGCGATACGGGCTGAACGTGATCGCCAGATCGATCGAGGACTCCGCGGACAACGTGACGAGGTTTCTGGTGATAGGCAGGAATATGGGCAGGCTTTCCGGGAACGATAAAACATCCATCATGTTCTCGGTCAAGGACAAGCCCGGTGTATTGTATGATATGCTTGCCTCGTTCAAGAAGGAAAACATCAATCTTACAAAGATAGAATCCCGGCCGTCCAAGCTCAGGGCATGGAAGTATTATTTTTTTGTGGACATGGACGGCCATTCTAAAGATAAGAAGGTCGGGAAGGTGTTGAAGAAACTGCAGGACAAATGCGATTTCGTCAAACTCCTGGGTTCATATCCAAAAGGATAGAGGCATGAAAAAGACCTGGAAAAAGGTACTGGATCAGATCGCGCCATACCAGCCGGGAAAGCCCATTGAAGAGGTGAAACGCGAGCTCGGTCTCAGCAGCGTCATCAAGCTGGCGTCCAACGAGAACGCGATAGGCCCTTCCGCGCGGGTCATTAAGGCGATCGCGGAGGCCGCCGGAGACGTCAACAGATATCCTGACGGCGGTTGTTTTTACCTGAGGCGGGCTCTGAGCGGAAAGCTTTCGCTTCTTCCGGAAAATTTCGTCTTCGGGAACGGGTCCGACGAGATCATCCTCCTGACACTTCGCGCGTTTGTCGACCCGGGAGACGAGGTCATTGTCGCGGATCCGACATTCCTTATCTATCACATAGCTTCCATGATAAAAGGCGCTAAAGTACGGACGGTCCCGCTAAAGAACTACAGGTATGACCTTGAGGGCATGCTGGGGGCTGTCACGGACAGGACCAGAGTCGTTTTTATCGCCAACCCGGACAATCCCACCGGCAGCTACGCGACGGCGGATGAGCTGGATGATTTTATTGACAGGATACCGGATGACGTTCTTGTCTTCATTGACGAAGCGTATTATGAGTTCGCCAGAGGAGGGGATTATCCGGAAACAGCCGGGATGATCGAACGTGAGGATCGAAACATCGTGATAGCAAGGACTTTTTCGAAAGCCTACGGTCTGGCGGGGCTCCGCATAGGGTACGGCATGGCGAGGCGCGACATCGCCGGAGTGCTGAACAAGGTGAGGGAACCGTTTAACGTGAATTCCCTCGCCCAGGCCGCCGCGATCGCGGCGCTTGAGGATGAAAAGGCCCTGAAAGCGTCCCTTACCCTTGTGCGGGAGGAGAAAAAAAGGTTTTATGAATTATTCTGTTCTCTCGGCGTGAAGTACATCCCCAGCCGGGCGAATTTTGTCCTTGTCGATACAGAGCGTGATTCAGTAAAAGTGTTTGATTATTTGATCAAACGGGGCGTGATAGTCCGGGATATGTCCGCGTGGGGCCTTAAGGGTTTCATACGGGTGAACATCGGTCTCAGGGAGGAGAACAACGTGTTCTTCCGGGTTTTCGGTGATGCGGTCAGGGAGATAAAACAATGATAATAGTATTGAAACCGGGTGCTACGAAGCAGCAGATAGACCACTTAGTGGAGAAGATAGAAAAGCTGGGCCTCAAACCGTGGGTCTCGGAAGGGGTGGAACGGAAGATCATCGGTGTTATCGGGGCAGAGGATGTCCTGAGAGAGCAGCCTCTGGAGGGGATACCCGGCGTTGAAAAAGTGCTGTCCATATTAAAACCGTTTAAGCTCGCCTCACTGGAATACCGGGCGGAGCCCACCGAGGTCGATATAGGCGGCGGCATAAAAATAGGCGGTAATAGGATAATTATTATGGCCGGCCCATGTTCCGTTGAGAACAGGGATATGCTTTTTGAGACCGCGGACAGGGTCAAAGAGGCGGGCGCTACCGTGCTGAGAGGAGGGGCGTTCAAACCCAGGACAAGCCCTTATAGTTTTCAGGGGCTTGGCGAGGAAGGGCTGCGGTATCTGGCCGAGGCAAAGGAGAGAACGGGGCTTCTTATCATAACCGAATTGATGGACGTCAGGAATCTTGAGCTTATCATGAAATATACGGATATAATCCAGGTCGGCGCAAGGAACATGCAGAATTTTGATCTGTTGAAAGAGCTGGGCAGATCGGCAAGACCGGTATTGCTGAAACGCGGCATGTCGAGTACGATCAAAGACTTTCTCATGAGCGCGGAGTATATTCTCGCGGGCGGGAATCCCGATGTCATCCTGTGCGAAAGGGGGATAAGGACGTTTGAGGATTTCACCAGGTTCACGCTTGACATAAACGCCGTGCCGGCCCTTAAGAGTTTGAGCCATTTACCGGTCGTGGTCGATCCTTCGCACGCCGCGGGCAGATGGGCATTGATCCCGGCAGCCTCCCGGGCGGCTGTTGCGGCGGGCGCTGACGGACTTCTCGTCGAAGTGCATCCCAGTCCGGAAGACGCCTTTTCTGACGGGAACCAGTCGCTCTTACCGCGGAAATTCAAAACCATGATAGAAGGGGTGTCCCGGGTCGCCGAAGCGGTAGGCCGGACATTGTAAGGGCAAGGGTGCAGGGTCGAGGGGAGTTGTAATCTTAGAGTTGGGTGACGGCTGGTCCGGGGGTGTTCCGTACAGAAGCTTGTACGTCCCAAGTAACTACAATTCCGACGCGGCCGAGCTTGGAAAAATAAAGTGTAAACGGACACGACAGGGTGTAGAAGTTTACAAGCTTCTGGTAGGAATACCCCCGGACCAGCCGCAGTGCATTGTGAGATCATATGATGAAGATAAAAAAAGCAGCGATCATAGGGATGGGTTTTATCGGCGGTTCAATCGGCAGGGCCCTTCTGGACAGAGGCATAACGGATGAAGTGGCGGGTGTATGCCGAAGACAGACTTCGCTTGACAGGGCGATAAAACAGAAGGTCCTGACTGCCGGGTATGTCAACAATTACCGGGAAGCGGTTTCAGGGGCGGATATTGTTTTCATCGCCACTCCCGTTCATGTGATCAAGGACGTCTTAACCGGTCTGGCCGGCGTCATTGAAGGCGGCGCCATAGTCACTGATGTGGGCAGCACGAAGAAAGACATCGTTGAGTCCGCGGCGCGGCTCAAGGACAGTTTTTCTTTTGTGGGCGGTCATCCCCTCGCCGGTTCGGAGAGGTCCGGCGTTGAATGCGCGGATGGGGAACTTTTTCGGGGCTCCTTATGCGTTCTGACCAGGGACAGATCAACGCGTGAACAGGATCTCGCAAGGGTAAAAGCGTTGTGGGCCGCTATGGGCGCGAAAGTCGAGGTTTTATCACCCGGGAAACATGACGAAGTCGTCGCGTTCACCAGTCATCTTCCCCATGTGCTGGCTTATTCCCTTGTCGGAGCTCAAAAGAAGGAATACCGCAAATACATGTCGACCGGGTTTAAGGATACTTCCAGGATCGCTTCGTCCGATCCCGTCCTGTGGAACGGCATCCTCATGAGCAACCGTGAGAGCGTTCTTGATTCCATCGAACGGTTCAAGGAGACCCTTGCCGGCATCGAGGAAGCTCTGAGGCAGGGGGACGCCCGGGCTCTTGAAACGAGATTGAGCGATTATAAAAAGGTGAGGGATGAGATTCTTTAAAGGCGCCGGCGCGATCGCCATTGACGGGCCGGCGGGAAGCGGCAAAAGCACTGTGAGCAGGCTTGTAGCCGAAAAGCTGGGTTATGTGCATATAGATACCGGCGCCATGTACCGGGCGCTCACATTAAAGGTCATGAAAAAAGGCATTGATCTTACCAGCGAGAAAGAGACCACGGCGCTCTCCGCGGATATTGATATTGAGTTCCTGCCGTCAGATGAAAAAGGAGCTGCGGCGCGGGTAATAATGGACGGTGAGGATGTCAGTGAAGCGATACGCAGCATGGAAATTACCGGCAACGTTAAATATGTTGCAAGGATCGCGGAAGTCAGAAAGAATCTCGTGGATCTACAGAGGAAAATGGCCGGCGATGCGGGCTGCGCCGTCATGGAAGGCAGGGATATAGGAACGGTGGTGCTGCCGCACGCGCGGCACAAGATATATCTTGACGCTTCTTTTGAGGAGCGGATAACGCGCCGTTTCGCCGAACTTCGCGCGAAGGGCAGTCCGGTCACGCTCTCGGAAGTGGAAGAGGATCTCAAACAGCGGGACCATACCGATAAAACGCGAAAGGAAGGCCCGCTCATGAAAGCCGGGGATGCCGTGTTGATCGATACGACCGGTCTTACGATCGACCAGGTCGTCTCAAGCATCATTGAGCGTGTCCGCGAACATAAGGCTTAGACCACGTGATGTCCGCTTATACAATATCCAGATCTTTATTGAACTTTTGTATCGAC
>DAOVKF010000133.1 GCA_030631915.1 Candidatus Omnitrophota bacterium | reverse complement strand
CTTTCGCTTTACGTGCGAATACAGCACCTCGAAATCCACGGGGATCTCAGGGATCAGTCTGGCATCGGCGTCAGCGGCGATACCGCCGCGCAGCGCGGTATGCCCCGCGTTCCGGCCGAACACTTCTATGGCGACTATGCGGTTGTGCGTGCGTCCCGTGGTCTTCAGGTCATTGGTGAATTCCGCTATCCGGTTTATCGTGGAATCCCCGCCCACGGAGTACGTCTGAAGGTCGAGGTCCATTGTCTTGGGCACGTGCACGCACGCGATGCCGTGTTTTAACAGGTCGATAACAACGCTTCCCGTGTCATCCCCGCCGCTGATAATAAGGCCGTCGATGCCGAATTTCTTCAATCCTTCCCTGATGCGGCCGTACTTGTTCTCATCCTTTATCTTTTTTATCTTCACGCGCGAATGTCCGGCCTCGGAGCCGGCGAGATTCGCGTTGATCGACCCGGCGCGTTCCTGGGTCAATTCCGTCAGTCCGTCAAAATCGACCAGGTTATACAGCCCGGCGTAACCGTTCGGGATAATGAAGCAGGACATCCCCATGCTGTCCGCCATATTGGCGGCGCCTTTTATGACTCCGTTCAGCCCTCCGCAGTCCCCGCCTGAAGTGATTATGCCAATTTTCTTGATCCCGGACATTGCGCCTCCCGCCGTTAATTCTGTTCCACGCGTGAATACATGATCGAACCGTCGATAATAGGATACTAATATCGGGGGAATTTTTCAAGTAGAAAGGAAAAGCCCCTGTTCCCTAACCGTCGTGATGGATCGCCCTGTATAACGCGGCGACCTGGTCCCTGTAGAACCTGTTATAGACCTTGACGATATCTTTTTTACTCGCTTTTCCATGGCCGGCGGTGTTCCTTTTTTCCGTCGTGTGTTTTTTGCCGTAAATAGAACCGCCCACCTCGCACGCCTGGATATATTTCTTTTTCATTGCCGCGCCTCCTTTATTTTTTTCGCGAAAACCACGGTACCGTCACTTTCCACGACAAACGCCACCTGGTCCCTGCGGCGTATATCAAAGTAATTCTGCAGGGCTTTGGGGATGAATATCTGCCCCCTGTCCGATACCGTCGCGAAAAACCTGAACTTCTTCGTCTGCCTCATCTTTTCTCCTTTGTCATTATACAAGTATATATCAAGTATTTTTACTTGTCAAGTAATTTTAAAAAAAAACCGGCTGGTTCCGGCTGTGGATGGATATTGACCGAGGGTCAGAAGTAGTCGCCCGCGGATCTTTTGAACGGGGAATTCGCGGAAGGCATGATTATCCTGAAGGTTTTTCCGCTGATGATCATTTTCTTGAGGTCTTTGTTCCCGTCTCTCCAGTCGCCGTGGCTGAGCATGAACTCGAAGTTTTCGCCGTCTTTCCGGATCGAACTGATCTTGTACGGTTTAAAGATCAATAGCCGAAGATCGAATCTGGCCTGTTCGAAAGGATAATCCTTTTTGCTGTCCTCGTCGAACAGATCATACATCGCGGCGTAATCCTCTTTTTCCCAGGCCGATAAAAAGAGCGTAACGACACGCGCTCCGGCAGGACACAATCCGGTATCCACCTCTTCGGAACCGCCTCCGATGGGGATCCCGAAGGGCATATCACTTGAGGACTCTTCCGGAAAGCCGGCAGCCGCTGTTACGCACGGGAGGAGCGCTAAAAAGGACACGCTGACCGCTATCAGTATTTTTGCGCTCATGATCTTAGGTCCGAGGGAGTAGAACGGCGGGCCGGCAGTCATCCTTTATCCGAGCCTGTAATGCTTTTTTACGGGCTCCCTGATATCCCACACGCAGTTCAATCCGTCCGAAAAGGTCACCAGATCCCCTGCCTTGAACTCGACCGGTTCCCCGCCCTCCGGTTCCACTACGGCCCTGCCCTCCAGGATGTAACATGTCTCCTCTCCGGCATAGCTCCAGTCGAAACGGGAGACTCCCTTTTCCCAGACAGGCCATGAGCTTACCCCGAGTTGTTCCAGCCTCCGGCTATCAGGTTTTTCCACATTTATCATGTCCATGGTCCCACCTCTCAATTTTTCGCACGGTCGATCACGATCGTCACGGGCCCGTCGTTGACCAGGCTCACGTCCATGCGCGCACCGAATTCACCCTCTTTTAAGGGGATGCCCCTTCTCCTGATGCTGCCGTTGAATCCCTCCCAGTATTTCCGCGCGATCTCCGGAGGCGCGGCTTCATCAAACCCGGGCCTGTTGCCTTTAGCGATATCCGCCAGAAGGGTGAACTGCGAAACGCTCAGGATCTCGCCGGAAACCTGACTAATATCCAGGTTCATCTTTCCGCCGGTATCCTCAAAAACCCTTAAGCGGCTGATCTTGCCGGCCATGTGTTCCACTGTCTCAGGCGTATCTTCCCTGCCGATACCGACAAGCAGCAACAGCCCCTTCCCGATCGAGGCTTTTTCCTCTCCGTCAACGCGGACAGCCGCTTTTTTCACCCTCTGTAAAACTATTTTCACGTGATCTTTCGGCCTGCCGGTATCCGGCGTTATCTGAGTTCCACGCTTATGCCTTTTTTCCTGAGATGGTCGAGCATCCGGTCCACTTCGGACTTTTCACCCCTCAAGTCAAGCAGGGCCCAGCCCCGCTCAGAGGAAAACGACGCCTCAATGATCTTGATATGCACGCTGAAATTTTTCAGCATGTCGCAGATCACGGGTTCATCCTTGAGCTCTCCCGGAATAAAAAGTTCGATCCTGGTATCTTCCACTTTTCCCCTTTCTTTTAATGCGGCGCATCACTCGTTGAATCCCATGTCCAGGAAGTTCTTGAGTTTCTTCGCCCGGATAGGATGTCTTAATTTTTTGAGAGCCTTCGCCTCTATCTGGCGGACCCGCTCTCTCGTAACGCTGAATATCTTGCCCACTTCTTCGAGCGTCCTGGGACAACCGTCCCCGATGCCGAACCTCAGGGTCAATACCCGGCGTTCCCGCTCGGTCAACGTGCAGAGGACCTCTTCCATCTGCTCTCTAAGCATGGCGTACGCGGTCGCGGTCGCGGGGGATAACGCTGTTTTATCCTCGATGAAATCGCCGAAGCTGGTATCCCCCTCATCGCCGATGGGCGTTTCCAGCGAAATGGGGTGCTGTGCGATCTTTATTATCACTCTGACCTTTTCCACGGGCAGCTTCATCTCGGCCGCCACCTCTTCCGGCGTGGGTTCTCTGCCGTTCTTCTGGACAAGAGAGCGGGAAACGCGCACCAGCTTGTTTATGGTCTCTGTCATGTGCACGGGGATGCGTATGGTCCTTGACTGGTCCGCTATGGAACGCGTGATCGCCTGCCGTATCCACCATGTCGCGTACGTGCTGAACTTATAACCCCTTTCGTATTCGAATTTATCCACGGCTTTCATCAGGCCCATGTTCCCCTCCTGGATCAGGTCCAGGAAGGAAAGGCCCCTGTTCGTGTACTTTTTCGCGATACTCACCACCAGGCGCAGGTTCGCCGCTACAAGTTCTTTTTTCGCCCGGGTATGTTCAAGCTCTATCGTGTTGAGCAGATCCATGTCCTCGATGATCCTTGCCGCGGGTTTCCCTATCTTTCTGGCTTCCTTCTGCAGCGCCCTTTTCGCCTGCTCAACCTCCTTTTTTTTTCTGGTTTTCCGCAGTTTTTCGACGCGGTTGTTCAGGCGCCGGACCTCCTCCATAAGCTCCAGTATTTCATCGGCGATCTTTTCCGTCAGGGATATCGCTACCCTGAGTTTATACATAAGCCCCTGGATCGTGTCTTTCTTCTTTGAAAGCCTGATCCTTTTGATCAGCCTCTTTTTCT
>DAOVKF010000044.1 GCA_030631915.1 Candidatus Omnitrophota bacterium | reverse complement strand
GACGCATAGGAAGCAGGCTGAGAAGTTTAACTGTCGCCAGCGGTCTGTCGGCAGGTCAGGCAGCCGAAGAAGTGGGTTGTTCTGTCCCTGCGATGCTCACATGGAGAGCAGGCAAACACGAGCCCTCACCCGGATATTTCCCTGTAATGGCAGACATGTTCAGCAGGAGATTGGGCGAGCCGGTATCGACTTCACTGCTGGTATATGGAGAACCGTTGGACGCAGTGCTGCGAAAGACATCTACTTTTGGCGAACGGCTGTTTATCCTGACAGCGCTTTCCGGTCTGGACGCGAAAGGCATCGGCAGGATGATCGGGCGGAAACAGGCGGCCATAGGGAGATGGACGCGCGAGTTTAATACGCCGCCGGAACAGCTGGATTATTTCAAGCTGGCCGGGATATTCAGTGAACGGTTAAAAGAGAAGGTCGGCGTTACGACCCTGATGTTCGGCACGAGCCTGGATAAATTCCTGCGCAGCGGGAAAGTAAAGGCCCCGGAAGGCGGCAGGGATATCCGGGTTACTCCGGGGCTCAGGCTCAAGGTTTTAAGGTTGTCATGCGGCCTTACGACGACGGAACTATCAGAAAAGATCGGTTTTTTGGGCGGGATGAGGACACTGGTGAATAGATGGCAGAGAGATGAAGCATTGCCCCGGGCCGACCGTTTGTTAAAAATGGCCCGGATATTCAGCAGAGTAAAAAAGGATATCGGAGTTACGCATATACTTTACGGAAAGCCCCTTGTTGAGTTCTTGTCGGAGTCGGACAGTTTCGGGGAAAGGGTCGAAGCCGTAAGACTGGCTTCAGGATTGAGCAAAACACTGATGGCGGAAGCGATGAAGACCAATCCTGCTACTTTGCGGCTTTGGACGAAGCAGGTGGATCCTCCCGGGATGAAAGACAGGAAAATGGCGTTATTGGATGTTTATCACAGAGTAACCGGTAAACATCTGGATGGATGTCTGCTGTTTTACGGGAAGCCCTTGAATACGCTTTTAGACGAGGTTGACCGGTCAAAAGGTTCCAGGATCATCAAATATTTCAGGGTTTCCGCGGGGTTGAGCAGACAAGAGGTAAGTGATAGATTAGGCCTTGATCTGAACACCGTAAGGTATTGGGAAAAAGGGACGGGACTGCCTGGCAGGGAGAACATGCACAATCTAACAAAAATGTTCAGGGAAGTTTTTGCTGCCAGGGATAATGGTACAGGCGCAAGCATGGTAGAAGAGTATTTTGTGCCGCTCTTGCTTGTCCCGCTGAACCATGCCGGTATAGGCGCCGGCCCGCGTCGCCCGGCAGTCCCGAAAAAAGGGAAAGGACAGCCTGCGAAAGCTCTGTGGGGCAGGGAAAAGATCGTGGGGAACGCGGGATCTGTTATACCCTGGCTTGTCCAGTCAATGATAGATGTATCTGAGAACATGCCGGCCGGAGAAAAACAAGGGAAAGTCGCGCTCCTGCTTGACACTGAACTGGCAGAACTGAGCGGCAGAGAGGCGGGCAGTGAGATAGAAAGGCTTATCCGTATGCTGGCGGCTGTGAAGGACAATAATAAAGCCCTTGAAAGGTTTCTCAAAAATCTTGAGATCATAAAAGGAGAGGGCAGGGATCTCCTGAATAAAAAAGGCGCGGTAAGGCCGGAGAACGTTATTGTGGTCACGAGAAGCTCCAATATGGGATATTTTAAGAGCATAGAAGGCAGAGCCGTTATAGCGGCTATTGACGACCGGGATTTCCCGGAAACGGCTTATTTACCGCTGTTGGAGGTCACGCTTTTCGCTATCGGAAAATATCTGGGCTGGGATGAGGATATGCTGCGTGAACATTACGAAAACATACCCAATGTAATTCCGCTGAAAAGCCTTGGTGAGAGGGATTATCGCGGGCTGTTCGCGCGGGACATGAAAAACATGGTCATAAGGCTGATACCCGACGCCGCCAGGTTCGATACAAAAGAACTCGTTGAAATGATGGCGCGGATCAGGGACATCCTCAGAAAAGCGTAATATTGCAATGCAACGGACAGAGGCTGCTCCGGGGTATTCCGACCAGAAGCTTGTAAACTTCTATAACCTATGGTGTCCGTTCAAACTTTATTTTTCCAGGGTCGGCCGCGTCGGAATTGTAGTAACGTGTGACGTACAAGCTTCTGTACGGAACACCCCGAAGCAGCCTCCCCCCTGGACCCTACTCCTGACTCCCAACTCCTGACTTACAGACTCATGACACATTTATATTGTCACCGGGCAGGTGGGATGATAGATTAATGGCATGATAGGCGTTTTACGGAAAGATATAGACAGGGAGATCAGGGCGTTCCTGGCGGACATAAAGAAAAACTACAGGCTGCACACTGTTTCAGGCCTTCTTTTCAGCGGGATAAAGGATTTTTTGGAACGTAAGGGAAAAAGGATCCGTCCGCTCCTGTTTCTTCTGGCCTATCAGGGCTATACAAAACGAAAGCATTTTTCATATAAAAAGCTTCTGCGTTCGGCCCTTTCTTTTGAGCTTTTACATGACTTTCTGCTTGCGCATGACGATGTTATCGATAAAGCGTTTCTGCGCCGGGGAAAACCCGCCCTGCATCGATCATTCAACGCGATGCTGGATGTATCTCCTGACAGCGGATTGGGCTCTGATCTCGGCATTGTGGCCGGTGACGTGATCTTCGCCCTTGCCGTGGAAGCCTTTCTTTCCCTTGACGAGGTTCCGTCAAGAAAGGAGAAGGCTTTGAGAAAGTTCATTGAGACAACGGTTTTTACCGGCGCCGGTGAATTCATCGATATTGTCAGCGGGATAAAGAGGATCGATAAGATCAGGAGAAAAGACGTTTTACTCAACTATACCATGAAGACCGCTAAATATACTTTTGAGGGCCCGATGCTTACAGGCGCTATCCTGGCCGGAGCGAAAAAGGATGAGCTTGAAAAAATATCCGGCCTGGGGATCAGTCTGGGACAGGCTTTTCAGATCCTCGATGACCTTGTGGACGTGTTCCTCACAAGCGGGGAGACGGGTAAACCCGCGCTGTCTGATCTTTACGAGTCAAAAAAGACGTTGCTTGTGTGGAAAACGCCTAAAGAACTGGGGGGCCGGGACAAAAAGACCTTTAATGAACTTTTTGATAAAAAGAACAAGACAAAGACGGATTTGAATGAATTAAAAGACCTGGTGAAGAGATCGGGTTCAGCGGCGTATTGCCTGGAAACATGCAGTTCCCTTCTGAAAGAAGCTGAGTCGAAGACAGATGATCTCCGGATGGCAAAGAAATTCAAGCAAGGTCTGACCCTTGTCACGGGTGATCTGTTTTCACAGCTAAAAAGGCTTGAGGAGAGAGCAGGGAAGGGTCCGGTGTAGGGGGAGTCAGGAGCTGGGAGTCAGGATTTGGGCCTTCCTCTCGTTGTTCGCTCGGACATGGGGGTTGGGTGAAAGACTGCTCCGGGGGTGTTCCGTACAGAAGCTTGAACGTCACACGTAACTACAATTCCGACGCGGCCGAGCCTGGAAAAATAAAGTTTAAACGGCCACTCCTGGTTATAGAAGTTTTCAAGCTTCTGGTAGGAATACCCCCGGAGCAGTCTCTGTGCGTTGCTTTTGGAAAGCTGTTATGAAGATAAACATAGCGAAAAGTTCCGGTTTCTGTTTCGGCGTCAGGCGCGCGATAGACATAAGCTTATCCCTTGCAGGGAACAAAAAGCCGGTTTATATCCTGGGAGATATAGTGCACAACACCCATGTTGTCGACCGGTTGTCTCAAAAAGGGATAAAAAAGATCAAAAGGATAAGGCCGGTGAAAGACGCTGTCCTGATAATAAGCGCTCACGGGGCTTCCGCGCGGGTATTTAAAAGGGCAAAAGAGTGCGGTTACCGGATAGTGGATGCCACGTGCCCCAAGGTCAGGGATATTTATAAGATCGCCAGAAGACTCGAGAAGAAAAACAGGGTAATAATAATCGGCGACAGGGGCCATGCCGAAGTCATGGGTATCGCGGGACAATTGAAGAAAAAACCCATAACAGTGGAATCAGCGGACCGGATACCCGTAAAACAGCTTGCGCGCGTAAAAAAAGCGGCGGTAATAACACAGTCAACACAATCTTTGCATAATATCAGCAGTATTATGGGGCGTCTGGAAAAAATAATACCCCTGATCAAACTTTATAATACAACCTGCCGGATCACCGCTGCCAAACAGAAAGAGATAGAGGTTCTTTCTCAGGGGAATGACGCGGTATTGATAATCGGTTCATCGACCAGCGCGAATACGAAAAGGTTATATCAGATATCAAGAGAGATCAACACAAAGACATACTGGATCGAATCCGCGAAAGATCTGAAGCCTGCCTGGGTTAAGAACGCCGGGAAAGTGGGGATAATGGCAGGAGCGTCAACGCCTGATGAGATCGTGGCAGATATCGTTACAGTGCTAAATATAATGGTCGGGTAAAACTGGACCAAAAATCGGTTAAAAATAAGGTGTACAAATGGTGTATAATATTTAACCGAAGGAGGTTCAAATGGCGACTAGAAAGAGTTTTAGCAATGAGTTTAAAGCAAAAGTGGCGATGGAAGCACTTAAGGGCGAAATGACGCTGGCCCAGATATCCAGTAAATATGGGGTGCATTCCAACCAGGTGCAAGCCTGGAAAAAGGTCCTAAAAGAAGGTATGGGGGATCTTTTTTGGGGTAGCAAGAAAAAGACGGTAAAACATCAGAAGGAAATGATTGAGGATTTGTATAAAAATGTAGGCAAGTTACAGATTGAGAATGATTGGCTTAAAAAAAAATTAGATCTGCTGGGATTGAAGAAAGATTACCACTGATCGATAGGGATTATCTGCGCTTAAGTATTAGGAATAAATGCAGATTAATGAGGATATCACGATCAACATATTATTACAAACCCATGCCGGAGAAAGATGAAACTTTTGAGCTTATGAATTTACTGGACGAAGAACATACAAAGAGACCATTTTATGGTGTAAGGAAAATGACGGAATTTTTAAACCGTGAGGGATATTACGTGGGCAAAGACAGAGTTCGAAATCTTCTAAGAAGAATGGGGCTTGAAGCCATATGTCCAAAGAAGAATTTAAGCCGGAAACGCAAGAACCATAAGGTTTATCCGTATTTACTGAGAGGAGTGGAAATGGTGAGACCAAATCAGGTATGGTCAACAGATATAACATATGTTCGGCTGTTAGAGGGGTTTGCATACCTTGTTGCAATAATAGATTGGTTCAGTCGATATGTTATAAGCTGGAGTATAAGCAATACAGCAGATGTTGATTTGTGTATGGAAGCTTTGGAAAAATCATTAAAATATGAAAAACCCGAGATCTTTAATACAGATCAAGGGTGTCAGTTTACAAGTGACAAATTTACTGGTAAATTGAGGGACAATAATATAAAGATCAGCATGGATGGCAGAGGAATGATGTTTGATAACATCTTTGTTGAAAGATTATGGAGAACAGTAAAATATGAGGATATCTACATAAGGGGATACGAAACCATATCAGAGTCAAGGACTGGTCTAAAAAAGTACTTCGAATTTTACAATAATGAGAGATATCATCAATCGTTGAATTATAAAACACCGTGGGAGTTTTATGCTGGTATAGCTAAGATGGAGTTATCCACATGTTAAAGTTATCCACAAAGAAAGAAAAAAGAACCAAAAAAGAAAGAAAGGCTGCTACTGCTACTATTTTTACACCTTAATTTTAGTTAAAAAATGGTCTAGACAAACCCGACCCCCTTAAAAGCACATCAGTTAGATATTAAAATGTTAGATAATGCGTAGAAGTAAATGTACGACCCAACATAAAAGTTTATACCACTCAGCATATTAGCCAATCAGAAAGCCACTTTTAATCATTTGATCCGTTTCAAAATCAATTCGCAGGTATCCCCGAACACAAGTAACGATCGTTTACCATGTTCCTACCAGGGCCCTTTTGCCCGGTGTGGATCCTCCCCCTGTACAGTAGCAGCCCGTATGCCGGAATAACTGAAATGTGACCGGTTTTTTACTTGAGGTGTGTCCCCTTGAGGCATGTCCTCGGGTTGAAAATTAAGATATAAAAAAGCTAGCAGAATTGTATTGACTAAAGGGGAGAATATGGTAAAATAGAATTAGGTTAAAAAACAAAAAGCCGGAAAATATTAAGGAAGGTAACCATGACAACCAATAGGATGCATGATAAAACAAAAACTTATAAAAGCAAATTTACGGATAGATCTGTTTATTTAGATAAAACAGATCTGCCGGATAATGTATCAAACAGCATGATCTCATGGAAACAGAGACATGCTTTTTTTATTAAATGCGTAAGTACACTTGTTATCGGCATATTCCTTCACCAGCAGATCGGATGGACCCAGGGTGGAAAACCTGTCTGGGTCCAGGCCAGGCCGTTTCAAGTTACCCATCAGGATAAACTTGGTGACGGCAGGTTTGAGATCCCGCATGACATCGCAAGCACGAACGAAGTCGTAATGAACGGCGGGGACGAGATTGTCGTTCATATACAGGATGCCCATGCCTCATTGTCCGCCCAATATTCAATAGCCGGACTTCTGGATTCTCTTGTGTCCAAGTATGACCTTTCTTTTGTCGCTCTGGAGGGTTCGGAGGGATATATCGACACTTCCATACTTAAAGCCTTTCCCGATAAAGATATCCGGAGGGACACCGCTTCGTTTTTAATGCGTGAAGGCAGGATGAGCGCCGGCGAGTTCTTTGAGATCACCTGTGACGCGGAAGATATCAGTCTTTATGGTATTGAGGACGAAAAGCTTTACCGTGAAAACCTGGAGAGTTTCCGCGCGCTGGCTGCCGCACGCGCCGCTCAGACAGAGGGTCTGAACGGTCTGATCAACCAGCTCCGCGGTCTCGGTGAGAAGATATATTCAAAGGACCTGAAGCTTCTGAATGACAATTGTGTCCTGCACAGGGAGGGAGGATTAAGCTTTTCTGACCACTGGAAAGTTGTAAGGGACCTTACCGCGAAATACCGTATAGATATCTCCGTATATACCGGGCTTTCGAAACTGGTCGAGTCCATAGAACTGGAAAAAAGCATAGATTTCGAAAAGGCCAATTCGGAACGGCGGAAACTCATTGACAGGCTGAGCCGGGACATGAAAAAAAAGGAGTTGGAGGAGCTTGTTCTTAGATCCCTCGCTTTCAAACAGAACAGGTTGTCCCAGGGAGATTATCACGGATATCTCGTCAACCTGGCCGAGACCAGGGGCGTGCCGGCCGAAGGGTATGAGAACCTCATAAAGTTCACCAGATATATCCTGATATACGAGTCAGTGGAATTGCTCGAGCTGTATCGGGAGATAGAAGAGCTGGAAAGCGGGATCAGGGAAAGGATGTACCGCGATGACGATGAGAAAGAACTTTATAATATAACAAGGACAGCGCGTCTTTTGAAACAGCTGTACGCCATGGAACTTAACAACCGGGAATTCAGGTATCTTAAAAGAACCCACGTGGAATTCACGGCTGAGAGATATGCGGCGTTCATCAGGGAGAAGTGCGAAAAATACGGCGTGGCAATAACCGGCGGTTATGATATTTCCGGGATAATGAGCGGCATAGACGGTGCCATGAAATTTTACCGCGACGCGGAAGCGAGAAACAACGCGATGCTCGCGAACACTCTCAAAAGGATGCGCGCCGAAGGGAAACATGTGGGCGCGCTTATCACCGGAGGATATCATACCGAAGGGCTGACCGGTCTGATGAGACAGAAGGGCCTGTCATACCTTGTGGTTGTCCCGAAATTCGAATCCGGCAGAGAGAGGCCGTACGTGGCCATACTTACGAACAAGAAAAAACCCTACGAGAAGCTGCTGGAAGCCGGAAAATATCAACTGGCTGTTTCGGCGTATTTTCATGATTACAGGGGTGACCTTACACGGCTTAAACCCGCGCTTTTTCACGCGTTAGGCGAGGCCGCGATCGAGGGGAAAGATACCGCCCGGGTCAAGAATCTCTGGAAAGAGGCATACAGTCGCGCTTATGAGGCTGTGCCGGATTCAAGGAAAAAGACGATGGGGTTTGAGCCTGTCTCGCCCGGGGAGTTCGAAGAGTTCCTGGACAGGGTCAGTATCCAGGAGGTCAGGAACGCGGCTGTTATCGCCGAGGTCACCGCCACAGGTGTCTCGTTCATTACCCTTATAAAGAAAGGGGAAATCTTTGAATTTAACCCCACATCCAGGGCTCAGCGGGATGTGTTCCTTAGAAGGACCGCTGCAACCAGCGAAGAAGAAAAGGGAGCGGCGGAGTTTACAATGAAGTTTCGGGAACTGGAGGCGGATATACTGCAGGCCGGAGAAATGGCCGCAGGGTTTGAAGATATCACCGGCGGGCTTGCCAGATCAGTCGCCGGCCTTGATGAGATCGCAAACAGGCTTGACCCTCGCGGGAAACTGGCAGAGACCCTGGTAAAGGAGCTTGACGGCGCGGAACTGAACGCGGATAACGTGCGTGAGAAGTTAAGGGATCTCGGGGATGAAGGCCTGAGCCTGGCCCAGGACTGGGAACATGGTGATGCGGCGGAGATCGTCGGATCGTTCATCGATGCTGTCAGGCAGAGTCAAAAGCAGGAGCTTATCAAGATGTTTGTCTGGACCAGGGCCCATGTTTACAGGAACACGCTCAGCACGATATTCGGGTTCATAAAAAGGCTGGGCAAGAGTCATATTTCCAGTGAAGCGTTCGAAAAGTACATTGGAACGATCATAAACGAGAGAATGAAGATAACGTTGAGGATGGATATTGTCAGTGAACTTATCAGGATGGGAATAATAGTAAAAGACAAAGGGGAAGTGGATTTCCCTGTCCATGGTATCTATTTTGGAAATTCAAAAGTTATGGACAAGGATTCGCAGAGAAGGATCCTGGCCGAGATCTCCAGAGAAGGCACAAATATATCCGAAGAGAACCGGGAGATACTGGACTCACTCTGGAGGAAAGAGAAACCCGAGCTGGACCAGACACTCGATTTATCGGGAGCGATACTCGGGGCATTGCAGCGGATAGGCCGTATGGATGATCCTGAAAAAAAAGAAAATCGAATGAAAGGTCTGGCTGATATCGGCAGCAGGATCTGCGTTCTCCTGGAAGATGTGAGCAGGGAGCTGGATGGTATCGTTCTGGAGCCGGACAGAGATCCGGAACAGATGATGGAGCGGTTCAATGGGATCATGGAGCGGCTCCAACTGATGTTACAGTTATTGGGCGACTCACCCGAAAAAATAATGGAACAGCACAGGAAGGGTGAATTCGAGAAACAGGAAGAATATTATCCGCGGCAATGGGCCGATAGTATCGATGATTCCGGCAGGCTTGTAAAAGGTTTCGCAAGAGCGCTTTTAGAAGCGGGGCGGCCGGATATATTTTATAATATTATAAAATCAGAAGAAAAAGAGGATCTCATTCGCGCTATTAATAAGCACCTTCCTTATATAAGCCGTGTAAGACGCTACATGGACGAGAAGGCGGCGAAGGGGCATGAAGAACTATGGCAGACAATGAAGGCCTTTCAATTTATTGATGAAAAAGGCATTGATTTTGTAGTAATGGTCACGTCTCTCAGCGATATGGAAGATTTTAAGTATGCCGGCGAATTCGCTAAAAAGGTCATAGAGGACGGTATGCTGTGGTTTGAAGAGACTCCGGAAGCCGCGCCCGGTGTTGAAGAAGAACCGGCGCGTCCGGGGATCGCGCCGCCAAAAGGCATATTGAGTCCGAAAGGCAGCGCGATCGTGCCGTTACTTGGAGGTCTCGGCCTGTTTTTTGGGATTTATGTATTTTTTGGGTTCACGACTGCCCTGGCCGCGACAGGTGCCGGCCTCGTGACAGTCTGGATACTGGAAAGGGCGGGTCTTCTTGACGGTTTACTTAAAAGATCCCCGGTCCTTCGCAGATTTATCCGCAAACCGCTATATCTCGGAATTACCCTGCTCTGGCTTGGGCTTGGCCTGGCATCAGGTGTTGTTTCAACATGGGATGTGACGCCTCCCTCCCGGGAACCGGCTGAAAAAGAGCTCAAACAGGGGGTCTCGCAACCTGAGATCCCGGATGTTATACTGCCTGCTCCGGACGGAGAAGCAGAAGAAAAGGTGGAGCGGCCGGGGTTACAGAGGGAGGACAAACTGCGCGGATACGAGAACATGCTTAAAAGCGGATTTGATGAGTATTTCGCGGAAATGAGGCAGACAGCTTACTTCGAGGGCCGGAAAGCGGAATTGCCCGAAGGTGAGGACGAACTCATGCTGGGATCTTATTTCACCAGAGGTAATGAGCTAAGAATGCCGGCGGAGTACGAGGACGACAGGCCTATGCCGCAGACCCGTGTTAACAGGCTGAACGATATAGTCGACAGGGTATGGGAACGGATGGATAAGGCGGCCTTACCCGGTTACATCAAAAGCAAAGTGGGTAAAGACGGAAGACCGGTGGAAGGGATACAGAAGATGCTTTTTGTCCTGAAGGTCCTTGATCCCGAGGCATACGAGTACGCAGAGAAATGGAATATCCGTATCGTGTTCGTTGAGACAGACCGGTTTGCCGGCGCTGTGTCCGGCGACAGGTATTTTGGAACGGCCGTTAAGAATCCCCGGGGAGCTAAAATAAAGCTCAGGTCGGGTATGCGCACGCTTCAGACAACGTGGGCATTCCGTCATGAGATAGAGCATCATAAGGATTTCCCGACACGCTTATGGCAGGTATATACGTCTTTTCTTTCCTATATACAGGAGATCCCCGGCATATTTTTTGACATAGTGCCTTCATATGAGAGGAACTCGTTCAGGGCGGAGAGGGAATTC
>DAOVKF010000024.1 GCA_030631915.1 Candidatus Omnitrophota bacterium | reverse complement strand
TGTATCTCTGAATTTTGTAGATACGCCTAAAGTTGAGGACCCCGTTGCCAGAATCAAAGTTTCGGGATAATGATCAGCGGCAATTTTAAGAAGTTCTGAGGGGTTTTTCAGCCTGTGTATTTCATCTAAGATTATTCTTTTATTTTTTATCGAATCAAGGAATCCTTCAGGATCTTCCATCATCTTTCTTGTGCGGGGAAGTTCACAGTCAAAGTATTGGGTATTTTCAAGACTTTTGGAGAGAAAAGTTTTCCCGGCTCGTCTAACTCCTGAGAGCCAGATTATTGATTTTTCTTTCCACAAAGCTTCGATAGTATTTTTCCAGTAATCTCTTTGCACCATATGCAAATATAATATCACATAGTGCCACTAAATGCAAATACAAGGGCATGAACATAGTGTCAAGAACTATATTTTGAAAAATAAGCTTGATTTTCAAAACACAAAAGGTATAATCCCTCTGGAAATAAAATGGTCAACACGATTAACAAAAAAAGGACTAAACACATTACTGCCGTCCCTGACCGGTGGTTACTGGGCTGTTAACTAAAATGCGTATTCCCAGGGATATTCTGATTCCGGGCATACTTGCCGTCGCTTTTGTCACTGTGGCCGTGACCAGCGCGGCCAGGAAATCCCCTACGTGCGACGAAGCGGCTCATCATATACCGGCCGGCTATGTGCTTTTGACAAAAGGGGATCTGGCCTTTTCGCCGGAGACGCCGCCTCTTGCCAGATATCTTGCCGCTGTTCCTCTTTTGTTCCTGGACCTGAAGCTTCCGGATGACAGGGCCTTTTGGGCGAGAGATGACCGGGCGGAATTTTCAAGGGAGTTTTTATATTCGCTGAACAGGCGGCTTGCCGGCCTGAGCGTATTCCTGGCCCGGCTGCCAATGATACTTGTAGGGGCTTTTGGCGGCGTTTTCCTGTTCGCGTGGGTCAGGAAGCGGTATGGCGCGTTGACAGCGATCTTCGCGGGGGTTTTTTATTTTCTGTCGCCCAACATCCTGGCCCATGCCAGGCTGGCTGCCACGGATATCACTGCCACGGTGCTGATAATGTGTTCGGTTCTCCTGTTCCGGGATATTCTGACATGCCGCGGGTATAAAGAGGTTTTTGTGGCCGGGATCTTTCTGGGCCTGGCGCTTTTATCCAAATTTTCCGCCCTGCTTCTTCTGCCGTTCTATTTTGCCGTTGTATGTTCGGACTTTGTCGCGCGGACCGTTTTCCGCAAAGAAAAAGGTCCTGCTGCCGGTATTTTTTTGAGGTTCTTTGTCTGCCTGGCCGTGTCCTTTCTGGTCTTATGGGCCGGGTATGCTTTTGAATTCAAGCCCCTTCTTGTAAACGTGTTAAGGCCGGAGGATAAGGTGGAGTTTTTTACGGCTGCTATACAGCGTATATTGCCGTTTGCCGGGGGAGGATTCACTGACCGGTGCGTCAGGGCGTTTTATACTGTTCCCGTTCCTCTCAGTTCGTATATAATGGGTCTTATGGGGGTCCTCAGGCACGGCGCGGAAGGGGCAAGGACCTTTTTTATGGGTTCCTGGAGCCGGACGGGCCATCCCATGTATTATATCCTGGCCTTTTTTGTAAAGACCCCGATCCCGGTCATTGTTTCGTTCCTTTTCGGGATATTCATCGGGATGAAAGATAAGGAACACCGGCCTTTTAACCTTTATCTCACAGGGTGTATACTGCTTTTTTTCATTGTGGCTTCCCGCTCGGACCTGCAGCTCGGCCTTAGATATATATTGCCGGTCTATCCGTTCGTTTTTCTCATCGCGGCGCAGGGGTTGAAAAGCCTTTTTCAGGGGAAGAAAATGTTCAGGATCGCCGGAGCCGCGCTTGTTTTATGGCTGGCCTGGACGCAGTTTTCCGTGTGGCCCGATTATCTGAGCTATTTTAATGAGATAGCGGGCGGACCGGCTAAAGGCTATAAGTATCTCAGGGATTCCAATATTGACTGGGGACAGGACCTTCCGGCGCTTAAGGATCATATGAAGAAAAAAGGCTTCGGCGCTGTGAAACTGGATTATTTCGGAGAGGGGGACCCTGCCTGGTATGGTATTGACTGTGAATATATTACGGAAACAGAGACCCGCTGCCCGGGTGGGCATGTTTACGCGATCAGCGTGAATCATCTTGAAAGATATGACTGGGCCGTACACACGCGGCCCGACGCCACAGCCGGCCATTCGATATTTATTTACGATTTAAGAAAAAAAATGTAAAATCAAACAAAGGGGCAACATGGAAAAAGATATTTTTTTATCGATAATCATTCCGGCGTATAACGAGGGGAGCAATATATCGGACACGCTTTCCGAGATCCGGGAATATGTATCCGCGAGGGATTTTAACTGCGAGGTCATTGTGGCGGATGACGGTTCCGTGGACGATACCGTTGCCAAGGCGCGGAGGTTCGGCAACGGCCCCTTCCATCTAAACATTATTGAAAGCAGACCGAACAGGGGAAAAGGATATATCCTGAAAAAAGCCATGCTCGCGTCAAAGGGGAGATACGCGATGTGTATGGACGGGGACAGCGCCACGTCAATATATGAGCTGGACAAGTTCTTCCCATGTCTGGACCAGGGCTGTGAGATCGTCATAGGGTCAAGGCGGCTCAGGGATTCGGACGTGACGGTTTCAGAGCCGCCTTTGAGGATATTCCTGGGGCGGATATACCTCCTGTTGTCAAAGACCATACTGGGGCTCAAGGTCAGCGACGTTAACTGCGGTTTCAAGATGTTCACGGGTAAAGCGGCCAAAAAACTTTTTTCACTGCAGAGGATGAACGACTGGAGCCTGGACGCGGAGCTTTTGTTCCTTGCCCGGAGGTCGGGCATGAAGCTAAAAGAGGTGCCGGTGAGATGGGCGCATAATCAGGGCACGTCAAAGGTGAGGCCGCTCAAGGCGGGGATCGAGTCTTTCCTGAGCCTGCTCAAGATCAGGATGAACGGTTTCAGGGGCCTTTATGGCGCCAGATAAGGGATTCGCGATGAACAGGAACCTGGTGGTCGTGCCGACGTATAACGAGATGGAGAATATCGCCAGGCTCGTTCAAAAGGTCCTGTCGCTTGATAAAGGCATTGATCTGCTCATAGTGGATGACAATTCGCCCGACGGCACCGGCAGGGAATCCGATCGTCTGGCAGCAGGGCATCCTGAGGTAAACGTAATGCACAGGCCGGCCAAGATGGGCATGGGAAGGGCCTATGTGGACGGTTTTAAATGGGCGCTGGCGAGGGACTACGAATATATCTGCGAGATGGACGCGGATTTCTCCCACGATCCGGAAGATCTCCTCAGACTGCTTGAGGGGGTAAGAGACTGCGACCTGTGCATAGGTTCGCGTTACGTGGAGCGCGCGGGAGTCGTTAACTGGCCCGCGTGGCGCAATCTCCTCAGCCGTTCCGCCAATCTTTACGTGCGGGTTATCACGGGAATGCCTGTTTCAGACGGGACTGCCGGGTTCAAGTGCTACAGGAGAACGGTGCTGGAGAGCGTTGACCTGGATAATGTGCGCTCAGAGGGATACGCGTTCCAGATAGAGATGCATTATAAAGCCTGGAAAAAAGGCTTTCGTATAAGGGAGATCCCGATAATATTCACTGAGAGGCGCCGCGGCCGGTCCAAGATGTCAAAAAGGATAATCTTTGAGGCCTTTTTCGCTGTCTGGCGGCTGGTCCTCAAGCGATCCGGCTGAGACATTACCGGAAGAAGAAAGAGGGAAAGTAAATGACGTTCGTCATTTTGGCCGCCGGCACGCTTGTCCGGATGATCGGGATAACCAGGCCGCTCCTGGGCAACTTCGCGACCAAAGGCGTTGTTTACGCGATGATCGCAAGGAATTTCGCGTCCGACCCGGGAACTCTTTTCTACCCCACGCTCGGTGTCATGATCAACGGCAAGCCGGCCCTGCACATGACGGAATGGCCTTTTTTTTCCTATTTTGTCGGCGCGGTCCATAGAACTCTGCCCTGGCTCAGTATCGACGCCACTGGAAGAGCCTGCAGCGCGGTTTTTTTCATGCTCAGCGCGTGGTTCTTTTATCTCTTATTCCGCCGCATGTTCGATGGCGGACCGGCAAACCACGCCTTGATGTTTTACGTGTTTTTCCCTCTCGGTATCATCTACGGCCAGTCTTTCCAGCTTGAGTCTTGCGTGATGTTCTGCATAACAGGCTTGTTTTACCTTGTGTATTCGTGGATTGAGGGAAAAAGGGACGTGTGGCGGGGAGTATTCATCTGGTCCCTGGCATCAACGCTTCTTTTGATGAAGCCGCAGATGATCTGCCTCGCCTTACCGGTATTCGCGCTTTTTGCCGCGGACCGGAACGGGAAAGGACTCCTGGCCGGGCCCGGCCTGTATATATTTACCGGTCTGTGCCTTATCCCGCCGGTAGTGTGGTATCTGCATACGTTTCATGTGGCACAGACCTCTGATAACGTTTTTTTCAGCGTGCTTTACAGCATGAAGATACGCGCGTTCCCGGACCCGCGGATATTCACGCCGGATTTTTACCTGAGGATAGCCAGGACCCTGTCAAAAGAGGTGTTTTCGCCCGTTGGTCTGGCGCTCGCCGGCGCAGGGCTTTTCGTGATACGCGGCCTGGAACGCCGGAAAAAGTATTTCGTATTCGCGTATATCATTGCCATGGCAGTGTCGTTCCTGTCCCTGCCGCGTAAGATATACGAGATGAACTATTATTTCATGCCCGTACTTGTGCCGGGCGCTATTCTTGCTTCTTACGGGTTATCAGTGTTCAGGTCGAGGGCTGTCAGGGGGAGCGTTATCCTGATATTTATCGTTGTTTCTGTTGTTATTGCCCGTAATCCAGCTTTCAGGACGCCCGGTAACGAAAAGAATTATATCAGCGCCGCTGAAGTGATCGATCAATGTATCCCGGAGCATGCCCGTATAATCGTTTCTTCCGCCGGGTCAAACATGGCTTTCCTTTACTATACCGGCCGCACAGGCTGGACATTGGACCCGGCCGCGGTTGACCGGACCGGGCCGGAAACAAAGGCGAGGGAGGGGCTTGGCATGGAAACAGCGGTTGCCCCGGAAAAACTTCTGGAAAAGTACAGGGAAGAAGGCGCCATGTATTACGTATGCGATGATGTTTCTTATCTAAAAAGGGCGAACCGGGGTCTTTACCGTTATCTCCTGGCCAATTATTCCCCTGTCCGGGAAAAAGATTATTTCATAGTCAGGCTCGCGCCCCGCAAATAATGACATGATAGAATTATTCATATTCGTCCTCATCTGTATAATAGCCGGCGCCGCGGGCGCGGGAATGGTCCCGGGCAGGGGAACGCGCCGGGAGAGAGGGATATTCGATGCCGCTATTGTGCTTCCCGCGGGTTTCGCGCTGATCTCCTACGCTGTGTATCTGCTGGGGAGCGCGTCTTTATTGTATCCTTCCGGGATCATCGCACTGCTCGCCGTTCTTCTCTTATTGTTCCATCGGACGTTCTTGTTTATCAAAGGCCCGTTCCCGGGATGGCATGTTTTTGACCGTGGCGAAAAGGTTTTATTCTTTTTAGCCGCGTTTTTTCCTCTTGTCGCTTTATCAGGAGCCCTCGCGCCGGCCATTGGCACGGATTCTCTGTGTTACCACCTGGGCATACCAAAAAAGTTCGTTCTCCAGCACGGGATCGGGTTTATTCCTTACACCATGAATTCCCTTTATCCGTTCTTCATGGAAATGCTTTTCACCCTGGGTATCGTGTTAAAGAACGCTGTTCTGGCAAAACTGTTTCACTGGGGAATGGGAGTGCTGCTCGCTTCCTGTGTCTATTTTTTTACGCGGGAGGTTTCGGACCGAAAAACAGGCCTTCTTGCCGCCCTGCTCGTCATGTCTTCTCCGGGTATTTTTAATGAGATGGTTTACGCCTACGTTGATGTCGGATTGTCCCTTTATGCGGCGTTATCCGTGTTCCTGCTGATCTTATGGATGCAAAAGGGCAGAGGAAGCCTGCGGTATCTGGTTTTCTCGGGATTATTTCTGGGGGTCTGTTTCAGTATCAAATATCTGGCCTTTTACGCCGCGGTCCCCATGGCAGCTGTCCTCATATGGCATCTCGTGAGGGAACAGGGCAAAACAGGCATGGCCAGACCTCTGGCGGCCTTTTTTCTCCCCTGTGCAGCGGTATCTTTTTTCTGGTATCTCAAGTCCTATATTGTGCTCGGCGATCCTGTCTTTCCCGTTCTTTCGGGGTTTTTGCGCACACCCGTAGCATTTGACGTGGGGCACCATTTTGACATGGGCATGGGAAAGGGCATTGTTGATCTTCTCCGGCTTCCCTGGGACCTGGCGGTCCATCCTTCAAGGTTCGGCGGGAGGGGTTCGCAGGTCGGGATCCAGTATTTCGCGCTTCTGCCGTTCCTTGTTTTTGGATTTTTTTCGGGAAAAAGCTGGTTCCGGCGACTGGCGTTCATCGCTGCCGGTTACGTGGCGATATGGTTCTTTCTTGTCCAGAGAGACAGGTTCTTATACCCTGTTCTGCCGGTATTTGCCGTTCTGATAAGTTACTCGGTCCATGTCCTGTTTTCCGGGGAACGGAAAAGGCAGAGGGTTTTTTCGTTTTTAGCGGTTTTGCTGCTTACCGGCGCGTTCATATTTAACGCGGGCATTTGTGTTTATCATAACAGGCATAATTACAGGGTCACCCTGGGCCTGGAAACAAGAGACGCGTATCTTAAAAGGTGGGTCACGAATTACCGGATGGCGAAGTTCGTGAACACGCATCTGCCCGAAGACGCAAAGATACTGGGAACAGGCATCTATAAAGTATATTATTTTGACAGATGGATAGTCAGAGAAGGGCTTTTTGAGATGTGGGAGGGATATAGAGAGAAATATAAGACCGCGGAAGACATGAGAGAGTATCTCAAGAGCAATGGGTTTACACACGTTATTTACAAAAAGATCAACGATGAGCCTGTCCCGGGACACGTCAAATTGATCGTAGATAAAAAAGAACCGCTATTTACCTCCGGTCCTGTCCAGAACCCGGAAAAACCGCAAAAAGAACAGTTCTTCCTGTATGAAATTTAGAGGCCAGTGACATCTAATGACTGCTAAAGAATAACATTGACATCCAGCGAAAACATTGCTAAAATTTCAAGGAGTAGCTGCACCAGGCAAAAGGGTCCTGGTAGAGGCGTGGCGAACGATTGCCTGCCATGTTCCGTACAGGGAGGATCCACACCGGGCGGAGGGGCCCTGGTAGGAATGTGGCTGGCAATCGTTACTTCGGTAAGGGGATACCTGAGTAGAGCTACAAAAAAGGAGTCTATATGGAAATCAAAGAAAACGCTGTTTATACAAGAGAAGAATGTCAACAGATCCTCAAAGTGAGCCAGAGCACAATGATGAGACTTATAAAAAAAGGCATTATAAGGTCCGCAAAAGTGGGAAAACAGTACAGGATCATGGGGAAGGAACTATTGCGCATTGTTTCACCACAGTTGGAAGATAAGGTAGGTAAGGCCTACAATAAGGCCCGCAACTGGGTGCATGAAGGGGTCGAGGAGTTAAACACGGACTGACACGGATCTTACGCGGATGAACACGGATAACCCGTTTGATCCGCGTTTAATATGACGGAGGAGAGATGAAAGATATTTTCAGAGACAAGACAGTTCTTATTACCGGGGGCACGGGTTCCTTCGGGAAAAGATTCACCGAGATCGTATTGAAAGAATATGCGCCTAAGAAGCTGATCATCTTCAGCCGCGACGAGATGAAACAATACGAAATGAGCAACGTGTTCAGCACAGCGGAATATAAGAATATCAGGTATTTCATCGGAGACGTACGGGATCCCGGCCGCCTTCACAGGGCGTTCCATAATGTTGATATTGTCATCCATGCCGCTGCTTTGAAGATAGTGCCGGCCGCTGAGTACAACCCTTTTGAGGCTGTCAGGACAAATGTCATCGGCGCTCAGAACGTCATAAATACCGCCATCGACAACGGCGTTGAAAAAGTGATCGCGCTGAGTACGGATAAGGCGGCGAATCCCATAAACCTGTACGGCGCGACCAAATTATGCGCTGAAAAGATGTTCATAGCGGCTAATAATTATTCGCCCCGGGGCGCGAAGTTCAGCGTTGTCAGGTACGGCAATGTATTCGGCTCCCGCGGAAGCGTTGTTCCGTTCTTTAAAGAATGCAGGGGAAAAGGCGTTGTGCCCATAACCGATAAACGGATGACACGGTTCTGGATAACACTGGACGAGGGAGTTAATTTTGTTCTTCAGTGTATAAACGATATGAACGGCGGGGAGATATTTATCCCGAAAATATCGAGCATGAAGGTGACTGACCTGGCTGAAGCCATATGCCCGGATTGCGAACAGGAAATAACCGGGATAAGGGCGGGTGAAAAACTGCACGAGACCCTGGTGCCCGGAGATGACGGCATCCATACATATGAGTATGAGGACAGATTTATCACCTATCCCTATGTTGTCGATCATGAAGGCAAAAAGGACGGCGGGAAACCGCTTGATCCCGCTTTTGAAGGATACAGGAGCGACAATAACACGCAGTGGCTCTCGCCGGAAGAGCTGCGGAAGATGGCATATGACTAACATACCCTACGGGCGGCAGCATATTGACAAAGACGATATCAAGGCTGTGGTCGATGTCCTGGGATCAGACTGGATAACTCAGGGCTCGAAGGTCGCTGAGTTTGAAGAGGCCCTTGCCGGTTACTGCGGGGCTAAATACGCTGTGGCCGTCTCCAGCGGGACCGCGGCGCTTCACCTGGCCTGTCTTGCCGCGGGCCTGAAAAAAGGTGACGAGGCCATTACCTCGCCCATAACATTCCTGGCTACCGCAAATTCCATCCTGTACGCGGGCGCGAAGCCGGTATTCGCGGACATAGACCATGAGACTATCAATATTGATCCGGAAGAGGTAAAGAAAAAGATCACAAAGAGGACAAAGGCTGTCCTGCCCGTGCATTTCGCCGGCCTGCCGTGCGACATGCCGGAGCTTGCGAAGATAGCCCGCAGGAACGGGTTGATGGTGATAGAGGACGGCTGCCATGCGCTGGGCGCGGAGTATCGTCCGGAAAGTGGACGTGTGGATGGAAAGAGGGGCCCATGGGTCAAGGTCGGCAGCTGCAGGCATTCGGCAATGACGGCTTTCAGTTTCCATCCGGTAAAGCATATAACGACCGGAGAAGGCGGAGCAATCACGACGAATAACAGGAAATTATACGAAAAATTAAGAACATTGAGGAACCACGGTATCCATAAGGATAAAAAGACGGCAGGAAAAGGACAGTGGTATTATGAAATGCGGGATCTGGGATTTAATTACAGGATAACCGATTTCCAGTGCGCGCTCGGACTGTCACAGTTGAAGAGAGTCGACGATTTTATCGGGAAAAGGCGTGAGATCGCCCGGATCTACGATAACGAGTTCCAGGGGATAGATGGTGTGGGTATCCCTTCCCGGGGCATGAGGAAGAAACACGTATACCATCTGTACGTGCTCAGGATACTTTTCAGGAAGTTCGATCTCTGCCGAAAAGACTTTTTTAACGCGCTGAAAAGAAAAGGGATATTATGCCAGGTGCATTACATCCCTGTATACCGCCAGCCTTATTACAGAAAGGAAATGACGGGACGCAGGGCTGAGTTTAAAAACAGTGACACCTATTATGGAAGAGCGGTTTCCATACCCATGTATCCCGCGATGAAGGATAGCGATGTCAGGAGTGTTGTTACAGGTATAAAAGACCTTTTAAAGGCGGGGTAAGATGGATAAAGCGGACACGGAAAAGGTCGTTGCCGTCGTACAGGCGCGCATGGGGTCAACAAGGCTTCCCGGCAAGGCGCTGATGGATATCGAAGGGCATCCCATGCTCTGGCATGTCGTGAACCGTCTCGGATACTGCGGATCGATAGATAATATTGTGGTGGCGACAAGTTCCGATAAAAAAGATGATGACATTGAACGGTTTTGCGTTGGACACGGCATAGACTTTTACAGAGGCAGTGAGGAAGATGTTCTGGACAGGTATTACCGCGCTTCTATTGTCTCGCGGGCGGATGTGGTCGTGCGGATCACGGCTGACTGTCCGCTGATCGATCCACAGGTGTCGGATAAGGTCATTTCCGGGTATCTGAAGAACGAAAGCGTTTTTGAGGCCGCGAGCAACACGTTAAAACGCACTTATCCAAGGGGGCTGGACACCGAGGTGTTTTCTTTTTCCGCGCTTGAACGGGCATGGAAAGAAGCGCGAAAAGATTACGAGAGGGAACATGTCACCGCCTATATCTACGAACATCCCGACAGACTCAAGGTGTACAGCGTGGAGAATGACAGCGACCTGTCGCATCTCCGGTGGACCGTGGATGAAGGACCTGACCTGACGTTTGTAAGGGAGATATACAAAAGGTTATACACGCGGGGGCAGGTTTTTCTGATGCAGGATGTCCTCGGGATATTAAGAGAAGAACCCGCTCTCGCGGACGTGAACAAACACGTGGCACAGAAGGCGGTCCGCGAATGAAGACGCTGATATTGACGGAAGGCGGTAAGGACGTCGGTTTCGGCCATCTTTCGCGGTGCGTCGCCCTTTCGCAGGCGATCAAAGAGCGGGATGGGACAGCGGAAATAAAATTTATCGTTGACGGGGATACCGGCGCCGCGGGTTTTTTAAAGGGTGAAAAGGCAAACAGCGTGTCATTTCTGGACTGGCGCGAAAAAGAGAGCAGGACCGCGGAAGCGGCGCAAAGATCCGATATGGTGATAATCGATTCTTATCTGGCGGAAAAGCCCCTGTATGACAGCGTTTCTGACGCGACCGGCGGGCGGGTCCTGATGATCGATGATTATAACCGCGTGGAATACCCCAAAGGCATGGTGGTCAATCCGTCTGTTTTCGCGGAAAGGATGGACTATCCGCGTAGAGACGGTACTGTTTATTTTCTGGGAAAGGAGTATATAATCCTGAGAAAGGAATTCTGGGATATACCGGAGAAGGAGATCAAAAGAGAAATAAGGAACGTTCTGGTGACATTCGGCGGCATGGATAATTCCGGCCTTCTCAGGAACATTGTTGAGTATCTAAGGCCGAAGTTTAATTTCCACTTTAATATGATAGATGTGCGCAAAGGCAGGGTCAGCACCAGGACAATGCTCGATATGATGCTGGCCGCGGATCTCTGTATATCGGCGGGAGGACAGACGACTTATGAACTCGCGCGCGTCGGCGTACCGGCCGTGGGCATCTGTTTCGCCGAAAACCAGAAGTTCAATTTAAAAGGATTACAGGAAGGCGGGTTCATAGAGTATGCCGGCTGGTTCAATGCCCCGGATCTGCCGTCAAAGGTGTCGGGGAGCATCGCCCGGCTTGCTGATCATGGTGAAAGGGTCGAACGAAGCAGGGCGGGGAAAAATCTGGTAAGCGGGAACGGCGCGAAGACCATTGCGAAGACCATGTTTGACCGTTTGAAGGAGACAGATGAACGCGAGGCGTGACCTGAAGATATGTTTTATGGGCGGCAAACAGGCGGGAATGATAGGCACCCTGACGGTTCTTGCCTGGGGCGGCCGTATGATATCAGCCGTAAGTTACTCCGGAGACCTGACAAAGGTCCTGAACATATTCAATATACCCATGTATAAAAGTGTGGAGGACGAGGGATTTGTCAAAGATCTGGAAAGGTCGGATCTTCTTTTGTGCGTACACGGGAGGGAGATCGTCAGGCCGCGTCTCCTGGATATGCCCCGGCTCGGCGCAGTTAATATTCACCCTTATCTTTCCGGATATAAAGGGGCTGATCCTGTGGGCAGGGCACTGAATGAAGGGGATTATAATGCCAGTGTAGGCGCTCATATAATGGAAGAGAAGATCGATCATGGCAGAGTGCTGGTCGAGGAGTATGTGGATGTAAGCGGCGCCGGCAGCGTGGTCGAGGTTTATAACGCCTTGTATCCGCATTATTCGACGGTGATCTTAAAAGTCCTGGAGATGATCCGATGAAAGCAGCCAGAGGCAGCACGGGTAAATTTTTCGATATTTCAGGACATTGTTTTATAGTCGCGGAGGTCTCCGCCAACCACGGCCGGAATTTTAACAGAGCCGTCGCCATGGTTAAAAAGGCAAAGGAATGCGGGGCGGATGCCGTAAAATTCCAGGCCTATACTCCGGATACATTGACCATAGACGCTGATAACAGATATTTCAGGATAAGACATCCTGAATGGGGCGGGCAGACCCTGTATCAGTTGTATCAAAAAGCTTATACACCCTGGGCATGGTTAAAGAAGCTGAAAAAGGCGGCGGATGATACCGGTATCACGTTTTTTGCCACTGCTTTTGACCGGACCGCTGTTGACGTTCTGGAAGAGCTGGATGTGCCGTTCCATAAGATCGCTTCTTTTGAACTCGTTGATCTGCCCTTGATACAATACGCGGCCGGGACGAAGAAGCCGCTTGTCCTTTCAACGGGGATGGCGAGTATCGGCGAAATAAAAGAAGCGGTCCAGACAGCGAAAAAAGCCGGCGCGGCTGAAATAATACTTTTGAGATGCGTAAGCAGTTATCCCGCGAGACCGGAAGAGATGAACCTGAGGACCATTCCGGACATGCGTAGCAGGTTTAAGGTCCCGGTCGGGATATCGGACCATACGCCTGGGACCGGGGTCTCGGTCGCGGCAGTGGCGTTAGGGGCCACGGTCGTGGAAAAGCATTTCACCCTTTCGAGGAAGCTCAGGACACCTGACAGTTTTTTTTCCATGGAGCCGCAGGAGTTCAAGAAACTTGTAAGCGACATACGGGTAGCGGAGAAAGCCCTGGGGGATATTCGTTACGGCCTGACGCGCGATGAGAAAAAAAGCAGGGTTTTCAGGCGTTCCCTGTTCGCCGTAAAGGATATAAAGAAAGGTGAGACCTTTACGGAGGAGAACGTAAGGTCCATAAGGCCGGCCTACGGCCTTGAACCCAAGTATATCAATGCTGTCCTGGGCAGTAAGGCGGCAAGAAGCATAAGGAGAGGGACTCCTTTGGACCGGGATGTCCTGGCCGCGAAAAAGGCCTGATCATAAGCATGAGACGCGTTTTTTTGCTGGAAGATTACGATTTTTCATTTCCCCTGGAAACAGGAGAAAGTGAGGTCATCTCCCTGGACCCGGGAGTATCATACAGGTTGCAGAAAAGGGGCGTTGATTACAGGATCGCCGAAGACCTCTATGACGAAAAGGCGTTGCGGATGGGGCAAGAGGCGTATTTTCACGAACAGCTTGAATGGTTTCGCGGGTTTGACGGATTTCTGAAAGAGCACATCCTGTTCTGCGGGGAACACGATATCCCGCTCGCGAAGGCCTGTTATCTGCGGCTCAAGTATTTTGTGGATACCGTTATAATCTATTCTTACATTATTTCACGCTTGCTGGAAAGCAATGCGGATGCGGGTGAGATCGTCTATGTTAGCAGGCCATACGATAAGGAGGACAGATATTCTGTTTTTGATTTCAAACACGAAAACAGGAAAGTATTCGGCTCTCTTTTACGGTTGTTTTGTGACGAGCGTGATATAGTGTTCAAGAGGCATTTCCTTCATAAAAAGGAGAGGCATCTGCCGCAGGAGCGGTTATCGCCGGGAAGACATCTTTTGGACGCGCTTATCGAAAACGGATCGATAAAGGCGCAGGCAAAGAAAGTTA
>DAOVKF010000064.1 GCA_030631915.1 Candidatus Omnitrophota bacterium | reverse complement strand
TTGTTTACCATGTTCCGTACAGGGAGGATATTCAGGTTCTTGCGGTTAAGAACAGGAGCAAACGAAGCAGAAGATTGGCGTATATCCCGGCCGCGAGATCATCCAGCATTATGCCCCATCCCCCCTGGATATCCTCTAACTTTCTCATGGGCGGGACCTTTATAATGTCTAAAAGACGGTACACGCAAAACCCGACGATCACGTATAACGGCGTAAGGGGGATAAGGAAAAAAACGGGAAAGACGCCGGCGAACTCGTCGATAATAACAAAAGGAGGGTCCTTAACACCCTCTTCCGATTCGACTCTGCCGGCAGAGACGACACCGGCGGCGAACAGACATAAAAAAACAAGGACATAGACCGCGGCGTGACCGTGCAATGCCAGGCACACCGGCAGGCCGGCGAGAGTTCCCCATGTCCCGGGAGCGACCCGGGACATGCCCAGGCCGAATACCGTAGCGACCGCGTATACGGCCTTACGCGTTTTTTTCATTCTGAAGATATTTCCTGTTCCCGATCATATACGAAGCTCCGCTCGCGATCGTGAGTATGACCGTCACGAGCATCAACACGAAAATGATCTGCCGGTACCAGTATTCAAAAGAAGGATCCCAGAAACCGAAAGTCCTTACGCCGGCCTCTTTGAAGATCACGAATACCAGGATAACGAATATCGATACCATCTGTGAAACGGTCTTATGTTTGCCCCCCGCGCCCGCCTGCAGCACTTCCCTGTTCTTGAGCGCCAGGATCCTCAGCCCGGTTATCGACAGTTCTCTCATTATGATTATCACCACCATCCACGCGGGGATGAGCTTCATCTCCACAAAAGCGAGAAAGGCCGCCAATGTCAGCACTTTATCGGCTATGGGGTCCATCAGTTTGCCGAAATCGGACGTGATGCCGTGCTTCTGGGCTATGAATCCGTCCAGGTAATCGCTGAATACCGCGACGCAAAAGACGGCCAGGGCCAGTGACTTGAATATCAGACCCTTTGAGAACAGGAAGAACATGAAGACAAAGGTCAGGCATATCCGGGCTAACGTGATCTTATTGGGCAGGTTCATACGCGTTCTCCTATCAGATCATATTCCATGGTCCCGGTTATCCGCGCGTCCGTGAATTACCCTGTCCTGAGGTCCTCCCCGCGAACGAATACGGTGCCGTCCACTTCCGGAGCGTCCATGTAGGTCCGGCCGGAAAACTGCCCGGGATCGGTATCTAGCCGTTCATCTATTAAAACCTTCATGGTCTTACCCAGGAGTTTCAGGTTATTTTCCCGGGATATTTCCTGCTGGAGTCTCATTACCTCGTCGAACCTGTCCCGCTTCACTTTTTGCGGGATCTGTCCACTGAATCCGGCAGCCCTGGTCCCCTCTTCCCTGGAATACATGAAGGCGCCCAGACGTTCGAACTTTATCTCTCTCAAAAAGTCAAGTAACTCCTCGAACTGCGCGTCGGTCTCGCCGGGAAAACCGACTATGATGGAGGTCCGCAGCGCGACGCCCTTCACGCGGCGGCGCAGGCGGCGTATCAGACCGGTGATATCATCCCTGTTATGGCAACGGTTCATGTCCCGCAGGATCCCGTCATTGACATGCTGGACAGGGAGATCCACGTACCTGCAAATGTTCCCGGTATCCCTGATAACATCGATAAGTTCATCGGTGAAACGGGCGGGGTGGGTGTATAAAAGCCTGACCCAGCCGTTTTTCATCACCGGTCCTATCTTTTTCAAAAGGTCCGCGAGCTCGGAGCGTCCGGATCTCTCGATCCCGAAAGAAGTAATATCCTGGCCTATAAGTATAAGCTCTTTCACGGCCCGTTCCGCTTTTATATTCCCGGCTTCCCGTAATATCGAATCAACGGTCCGGCTGCGAAGCCGTCCTCTCAGGTCGGGAATAACGCAGTAAGAACACCTGTTGGGACACCCCTCCTGTATCTTCACATAGGCATAATGCGGGGGAGTCAGAAACGCCCTTTTGCTTGAATGATCATACAGGAAACCGGGGGCGGAGGAGATCTGTTCTATCTTCTCCCCGGCCAGCACGGCATCCAGCAGGCCGGGGATCCTGATAAAATCAGAGGTCCCGAATATGCCGTCGATCTCTTTTATCTCTTCCATCAGCTCTTTGGGATATCTCTGCGACAGGCAGCCCGAGACGACGAGTTTTTTTATCCTGCCCTCTTTTTTGAGCGCGGCAAGGCGGAGGATCATGTCAACGGATTCCTGTTTCGCGTCCTGTATGAAACCGCACGTATTGACAATAGCCGCGTCTATTCCATCTCCGGCGTCTGCCGCGACAGTAAACCCTCTTTCTTCCAGAAGGCCCTGCAGCACTTCGCTGTCAACCAGATTGCGGGGGCAACCGAGGCTTACAAGGTATATCTTTTTCATGTGGTTTTGGAGGATCAAAGAGGATCGTTCCATGCGCGGCGGGTCAATCAAAGCGGGCTACCCACCTGTCCCCTTTTTTTATCCCCTCTTTTGAGACCTGGATGTTCCGTATGACCCCGTCCCCGACTTTCCCGACATCCATGCCGTTCACCTTGAAATAAAGGTTCTCGGCCTTGCCTGTCCACACGATCAAGGGTTGTTCTGACCTCAAGGTCTTTATGTCCCCCCTTTGGAGCGTGCCGACAAAAACCGTTTTTCCCGCGTCAAGGACCTTGATCCAGACGTTTCCGCGGGCGTGGAGAGTCAATGTCACGGGTGAAGTTCCATAAGACGCGGCTCCGGCTTTCTTTCTCTCAAGCAAGGGCCCTGTCTCCACTGTCCCGGTCCGGGACTCTTCCCCTTTGCCATGCAAGAATCGCGCGCTTATTTTACCGATGGAGACCACAACAAGTATGACGAGGGGCAGCGCCAGCACTATTGCCGTCCCGAGAGGAAATTTCGTGTTTCCGCCTGCCGGAACTCTCTCTTTTTCAGGCTTTTTTACGGTTCCCTCCGCCTGCTCCGGAGGAATATCCTGTCCGCGCGCGGCTTTACTCAATGAGTCGTACTTCCTGAGCATGTCTTCACTGTCCAGCCCAAGGTAACCCGCGTACTTTTTCATGAAGCCCCTGACATATACCCCGGCAAGCCTGTCGTACAAGCCGTTCTCCAGATCTTTGAGGACCTGCGGGTGTATCCGGGAATACAGGTTCGCTTTTTTTATGCTGATCCCCTGTTTCTCCCGGGCCTCCCTGAAAATCTTTCCGAGCTCTTCGGGTGTCATCCGCCTATTGCCCTTCCGGAAGGTCCTCAATGCTGTCGACGAGGATCTCTCTTGGTTTTGCCCTGTTATACGGCCCGACGATCCCTTCCTCCTCCATTACGTCTATCAATCTGGCCGCCCGGCTGTAACCGACCCTGAGCTTTCGCTGTATTATCGATACTGACGCCTGCCTGTACTCCATTATGACCTTTACGGCTTCGCTATACAGCTCGTCTTTTTCCCCGGCGTCCTTTCCTTCCCTTTTTTCCTGTTTCTCCAGCACTTCTTTCAGGTATCTGGGCGCTGCCTGAGCTCTTATGCAACCGACGATATTTTTTATCTCCCCGTCGTCCACCAGGCTGCACTGCCCCCGGATGATATCAGGCCGGCCGGGTTCCATAAGGAGCATGTCCCCCCGGCCCAGCAGTTTTTCCGCCCCGTTCGCGTCAAGAACGGTCCTTGAATCCACCTTGGAGGTAACCTTGAAGGATATCCTTGCCGGGAAATTGGCCTTGATGACACCTGTTATGACGTTCACGGAAGGCCGCTGCGTGGCGAGTATCATGTGTATTCCCGCGGCGCGGGAAAGCTGGGCCAGACGCATGATGGCCCCCTCGATCTCCTGCTGGGACACGGCCATCAGGTCCGCGAGCTCGTCTATGATGACAACGATATAAGGCAGACCCTCCCAATCCTTTGCCTTTTTCTGGTTGTAGAAAGTAATATTCCTGACGCCTTTTCCCGCGAAGATGTCATAACGCCGCTCCATCTCACTGATGACCCACCCCAGCGCGGCGGCGACCTTTTTGGGGCTGGTGACGATCGGCGAAACAAGATGCGGGATACCCTCGAACATCATCAGCTCCACTCTTTTGGGATCGACCATAAGAAATTTCAGTTCTTGAGGGGAAAAACCCAGCAACAGGCTGCTGATAATGGAATTTATACATACGGTTTTCCCCGAACCGGTAGCGCCGGCTATCAGGAGATGCGGCATGGCCGCCAGGTCCACGATCATAGGGATGCCGGAGACCTCTTTCCCGAGCGCGATCTTCAGCTGGGAATCATCTTCCGCGTATTCCCTTGATTCAACAACATCCCTGAGCCGCACAAGTTCACTTTTTTTATTCGGGATCTCAATGCCTATGGTGCCCTTCCCCGGCAGCGGAGCGACGATCCTTATTTCCGCCGATCTCATGGCAAGCGAGATATTGTCTCCCAGAGAAGTGATCCTGCCCACCTTGGTGCCGACTGCCGGTTCCAGTTCGTACATGGTTATGACAGGCCCCCTGTTTATCTCTACCACTCTGGCCGACACGCTGAATTCAGAAAGGGTCTTTTCCAGCAGAACGGCCCTTGACTTCATCAGGGCGTCTTCCCTTTCCTTTTCCTTTCCCATGACCGGGCTCTTTAACAGGTCCAGCCCGGGCAGATTGTAATCCGATGTCCCTCCGTCCGGACTGTCCGCGCCAGAAGCCTCCTGCGCGGGATCGGCCTTAACCGTTCCCCCGGCTTCGTCCCTGCCCCTGACTGCCGGCCGTGCCCTGCTTTCCGCCAGCGGGGTCCTGCGCGACCTCTCAACCTGTCCCTTCATGGTCACCAGTTTTTCAGCTATGTCCTGCCTGGCCTGTTTAAGCCTGCCCCCCGCGATCTTTCTGCCTGAAAGCGCCGGGACCCGGGCCCTTTTTCCCGCGTACGCCTTTGCGCGCGCGGGTATACCCGCGATGAATTTAAATATCCCCCTGAACACGGGTATTACCAGTGGTAAAATAAGGAACTCAGTGGCTATCAATACGGACAGGACCATGGTGGCAAGGATGAAAACAGCGGCTCCGGCCATACCGAGATATTTGATGAGGAATCCGGACACGAGCGTGCCTATCAATCCTCCGCGCGCGAAGGCCAGCGTCCTGCTGGAATATTGCAGCATGCTGAGGCCCGCGCTGACAGCGGTCACAAGAAAACCCAGGCCGAAAAGTTTAAAGAAAAACCTTCTCTGTTCCAGCTGGAACAGGCGCGAAGCGCCCCAGACCAGAGTAAGCAGAGGTATGACATAAGCCGCCCCGCCGATCAGGAAAAGCAAAATCCCGCTTATATACGCGCCCGCGACACCTGTCAGGTTCTGGAACGACGGGCCGGGATCGCTGGTATAAAAAGAAAGGTCCTGTTCGCTGAAAGTAAAGAGGCTCAAAAAAAGGAAAAGACTCCCCGCGAACAGCACAACAGCCTTTATCTCATTCTTTCTTGCGTTATCCATGACCACGTCCCGTCACCACAGAAATATCCCGCTTAAGCCCAGAAGCAGACAGTATATGCCGAAAACATACAACCGCTTCGTTCTTATGACCTTCAACAACAGCGGCAAACTTAAGATCCCGACGATAAAAGCGGCGGCCATGCCCGCGATATAATTCGCGGGGGCGTCCGTCAATACCGCTCCGCCGCGTATCCTTCCCACGCCTTTGTAAAGGACAGCTCCGACGATGGCCGGAATGGACAATAAAAACGAAAAACTGAAAGCGGCCTCTTTCCTGACCCCTCTGACAAGCCCTGTCGATATGGTCACGCCGCTCCGGGAAATGCCCGGCAGAAGAGCGAACGCCTGCGCTATGCCGATGAACAGAGAGTCCGTCAGGGTCGGGTCCCTGCGTTGCCGTGTTCCCGGCCGGAGCCCGAACTGACCCGCGAAAAGCGCGAGCCCTGTCACGATAAACATAAAAGCCACTTTCCGCGGATCCGCGAAGAACAGGGTTATCCTTTCCTCGAAGAAAAGAGCCGCGACCACGGCCGGAACCGTCGCCGCGGCGATACAGGAAACCAGGAAGATCTTCCTTTCGCGGATTATCGAGATCATATCCCTGCCGAAATACACGATAACCGCCGCCAGTGTCCCGGCGTGCAGACAAATGTCGAAGAACAGGTCCGGTTCGGATAGATGGAAAAATCCATGCAGCAGGGCCAGATGCCCGGAGCTGGATATCGGCAGGAACTCCGTTATGCCCTGAACCACACCCGATATTATCGCTTCCGCCATGCTCATGAGTAAGTCGTATCTATATCCCGGTATGTCCGAATCCGCCATGCGACCGGACGGTCTCATCCAGCTCTCCGGTCTCATCAAACTCGGCCCGTATGACCTCATGTATGGTCATCTGAGCCCGCCGCTGGCCGCGTTTGATCACATATTCATCTTTTCCGAACTTGATCGCGATAAGATTCACCAGGCCCCTGTAGTCACTGTCGATCGTGCCCGGTGAATTGACGAGGCTTATTCCGTGCCTCAGTGCCAGACCGCTTCTCGGCCTTATCTGGGCCTCGTAACCCCGGGGAAGGGCTATGTAAATGCCGCAGGAAATGAGTCTGATGCCGCCGGGAGGCAGAAAAACGTCCTCCTCGACGTCCGCATAAAGGTCAACGCCGCTTGACCCGCTGGTGGCATAATCCGGCACGGGCAGGTCCCTGGCGCTTTCTTTTCTTTTTATTTTTACTCTCAGCTTTTTCAATTTGCCGTATTTATTCCTATTGGATCCCTTCTTCCGCCCTTCAGCCCTTTTCCTCCAGGTCCTTCACCCGTTTGATACTGAGATTGTTCCGTCCTTGACTATCGATCTCAAACAGGACCACTTTGACCTCGTCTCCCTCAGCGAGATGTTCACTGGCATCCTTGACGTAATCGCTGGAGATCTCGGAAACATGGATGAGCCCTTCCCGTCCAGGCATGAATTCGCAGAACGCCCCGAAATTCATGAGCTTTGTTATCCTGCCCTCGTAGACCCTGCCTACCTCGGGCTCAACGATTATGTCTTGTATCATCTGGACCGCGTTTTCCAGGGAAGCCTTGTCGGGTGAACTCACCTGACAGGTGCCGTCATCTTCGACGTTGATATCCGCGCCTGTTTCGGCTATTATCTTGCGTATCATTTTTCCGCCGGGACCGATGATCTCCCGTATCTTGTCAACCTTCACCTTCAGGCTAACGATCCTCGGCGCGGTTTCCGCTATCTCTGCGGCCGGCTGCGCGATGGCGTGCGACATGTGCTCCAGCACTTCCAGGCGGGCTTTGCGGGCCTTTTCGAACCCATCGACCAGGATATCATAACGCACCCCTTTGACCTTCATGTCCATCTGCACGGCGGTGATACCGTCCACGGTGCCGGCGACCTTGAAATCCATATCACCGTAGTGGTCCTCCACCCCGGCTATATCGGTAAGTATCACGTAATTGTCACCGTCTTTCAACAACCCCATTGCTATCCCGCCGACAGCGGCCTTTACCGGCACGCCGCCTCCCATAAGCGACATGGAACTGGCGCAAACAGTGGCCATGGAACTGGAACCGTTGGATTCGAGTATCTCTGAAACGAGCCTGATGGTATAGGGGAATTCCTCACTTGAGGGTAAAACCGGCTTCAGCGCTTTCGCGGCAAGCGCCCCGTGCCCTATTTCCCTTCTTCCCGGCCCTCTCATCGGCCTTGCCTCGCCCACGCTGAACGGCGGAAAATTATAATGAAGCATAAAAGTCCGCTTGCTCTCCCCCTCCAGGGCGTCTATGATCTGCTCGTCAGAGCCTGTGCCCAGTGTGGTCACGGCAAGGGCCTGTGTCTCTCCCCTGGTGAACAGGGCCGACCCGTGAGTGCGCGGAAGCAGGTTCACATCAGACTCAAGCTTTCTTATCTGCCCGAACTCTCTTCCGTCGACGCGCTTCCCGCCCTTAAGTATTATGTCCCTCACGATCTCTTTTTCCAGTTTGCCCAGAGCGGCCTTGACTGCCTGCTCAGGGGACTCATTGCCCCCCTTGATCTCCTGTTCGATCAGCTCACCCCGCAGAAGATCAAGGGCCTCCATCCGCTGCTGCTTGTCGGACATCAACAGTATCCGGTTGAACCTGTCCGTGACTTTTTCCCTGATCTTGTTATACAACTCGAGGTCGACCTCCACCCGGGAGATATCTTCTCTCTTGGGCTTGCCGACCGCTTCCCGGAACCGTTTTTGCGCCTCGATCAGGGGTTTGAGCCCTTCATGGCCGAACTTTATCGCCTCAGTCATCCTCTCTTCAGAGATCTGATCGGCCCCGGCCTCAAGCATGACCACATCCTCTTCGTTCGCCACGATGACAAGGTCCAATCCGCTTTTTTCCCTTTCCTCGAAAGTGGGGTTCAGGACGAACTGATCATCGATAATTCCCACGCGGACCGCGCCGAGGGGGCCGTCAAAAGGGATATTGGAAATGGTAAGCGCCGCCGACGCCCCTATAAGCGCAAGGATATCAGGGTCGCTCTTATCGTCGATGGAAAGGACGGTGGCCACGACCTGCGTCTCGTTAAGCATGCCTTCCGGGAACAGCGGCCTTATCGGCCTGTCTATCATCCTGGCCGTAAGGATCGCTTTTTCCGACGGCCGGCCTTCTCTTTTAAAAAATCCACCGGGGATCTTACCCGCGGCAAACGTCTTTTCCTGGTACTCGACCGTCAGCGGGAAAAAATC
>DAOVKF010000120.1 GCA_030631915.1 Candidatus Omnitrophota bacterium | reverse complement strand
CTCCCAGAAAGAGAAAAGCGGCCGCGAAAGATATCCAGGCCCCGCGTGACTTGGTGAGAAACAGCCCCGTCATACAGAGAACTAACGCTACAAGCGCCCCCAGCTTCGCTTTGATCCTGACATTGCCTGATACAAGGACCGCTATAAGCACTGTCCCCGCGATCAAAAGATACGCGCCAAGATCGTTCGGATGGACAAAAGACGCGGAGATCCTGCGCAAATAATCCATTGAGATCAACGCGCGGTGCCTTATAAGGTCATAGCCGGTAAAATACTGGATAAAACCGTCGAGGCATATCACGACCGCGGCTGCCGTCAGGACATAAAAAAATCTTCCCGCGACCCTTTCTTTTTTCAGGCCTGTCGCCGCGACCACGAAAAGCATGGAATACTCGGCGACCTTAAAGACCCCCCTGAAACTTTCTTTAAAATAATCGCTGTTCACGCATGAAAGCACGTTCCATAACCAGAATATGAAGAGTATTTTTACGGGCAGGGAATCCAGCGCCTTCCAGTCCCTTTTGACGATCACCCTGACACACCAGGCGAGTATCATAACGCTGGCGGCTATCTCCACCAGTGATATGGAAAAGGTCACGAACACGAGCAGCGCGTAAAAACACGCCTCGATCGTCCTATCGCAGAAACCTGTTATTCTGTCTTTTTCCACCATTTTGTCCTGCGGCGCCTTCGCCTAATACGCGTTCTTCATCGCAAATATCGACATGAACAATATCTTAAGATCGAACATCAGGGACCAGTTCTCGATATAATAGATATCATACTTGGTCCGTTCTTCTATGGACGTATTCCCCCTGAGCCCGTTGACCTGAGCCCATCCGGTCATGCCTGACCTTATCTTGTGACGGGCCATGTAACGCGGAACGCTTTCCTTGAATCTCCCGACAAAATGAGGACGTTCCGGCCGGGGCCCCACAAGGCTCATCTCCCCTTTCAGGACATTTATCAGCTGCGGCAGCTCGTCCAGATTAAACCTCCTCAAAAAAGCGCCTGTTCCCGTCCTTCTCGGATCATCCTCACGCGCCCAGATACGGCCCACGCCTTTCTCCGCGTTATCCACCATCGTACGGAACTTGATCATGGCGAACCGGCGGCCGTCCTCACCGATCCTTTTCTGCAGATAAAAAACAGGGCCGGGAGAGCCGATCTTCACTAACGCCGATATTATCAGAAAGAACGGGGAAAAGACAATAAGACCGAAAAATGAGAATGCCGCGTCCATGGACCGTTTCAGGAAACGGCTGTATCCTTCGGCCAGCGGGGACTCCTTCAATCCCAGAAGAGGGATCCCGTCTATGGTCCTCATATCCACCTGCGACGTCATCATGCCCAGAAGGTCCGCTATTAACCGGAATTCTATCATGCGCTTCTCGCATTCCAGCATTATCTTTATCACAGCGGTCCGGGGCATCTCCATCTCCGTCAATATCACCTCGTCAATATCACCTGAACCCAGGACACCGGCAAGATCATCCAGGGTGCCCAGTACAGGAGCGTCATGCGCTCCCGCGCCGGCGTCCATGTTTATCCGCACAACGCCTTTTATATTATAATCCCAGTGAGGATCGTCCGATATATGCCGTATCAGACGGCTGACAGCGGGACCGTCACCGATCAAAAGGAGATTCCTTGTCTTGCCCCGGCGTTTTCTCATGGCCAAACGGACCCTGTTAACGGAAAACCTCCAGCTGCCGATAAAGCCGACCAGGAACAGCCACAAAATGAACAACATGCCCCGCGAGAAAGAATATTCCCTGTAGATGAACGTGCCTGCCATAAAGATCATAATACCTGCCGTGGCGGCCCGGACGATCAGAAAAAATTCATCCACGATGGAAAGCCGCGCTTTCACGGAATAAAGTTTCTCCGACCGCATCAGAAATACGAGAATAACGGTAAGAACGGGCAGGACCTTTACATACTGGCTGACATGCGGGATCCCGTAAACCACTTTTAACAGACCGGAATTAAATCTCAGCCAGTAGGAAAAAAGGAACCCGGCGTTTATCGCCAGGATATCCCCCAGCACCAGGATCAAACTCAGCCGTACGTCGTTATGTATTCGCATGGATCTCCAATTTTGCCTCGATATAATCCCTGATCTCCCGCTTGAACCGGTCCCGGTTGAACCGTAAGGCGTTCTCCCTCAGCCTGCCGGGTTTGAACAGGCGCCTGTTCTTCTCGAACCTGTCGATCGCGTGATTGAGCGCCTCCACGGTCTGCTCATGGAAAAATACACCTGTCGGGCTTTCCCCGTTATCCCGCCGGCCGTGTTCCCGCAAAGGGATCACTGTCTCAAGCACACCGCCTCTGCCGTACGCTATGACCGGCTTCCCATAAGACTGCGCTTCGACCGGGACGATACCAAAATCCTCTTCCCCGGGAAAAACAAGCGCCGCGCATCCGGAATAATGATCGCCGAGCTCCTTTTCTCCGGCCCAGCCCAGAAACGTCACATTGTCCGCGGCGCTTTTCCTTAACCCGGGAAGATCGCTGCCGGTCCCGATAATTACAAGGCGCCGGCCGCTCCGGTTGAAGGCTTTTATCGCAAGATCCACGCATTTATACGGGACCATGGCTGAAACGATCAGATAATAGCCCTGTCCGTTCTTTACGGTATCCCTGCCGGCATTTTTACCCGGGTCCGTTCTCACGGAACCGGGAACGATATGAACCGGGGGATATATGACATCCGCGTCCCTGGAATAAAATTCCTTTATGCGTTTCCTGACGTTATCCGATATGGCCAGGAAATGATCGACCTTTTTATTGGATCCAAGGTCCCATTTTCTGAACCGGTCCATGACATAAGCTATGACCCGCCGCTTTACCGGATTCTCCGCCGCGAAATACGTGTTAAAGAATTTCCACGCGTACCTGGCCGGCGTATAACAGTAACATATATGCAGGGCCCCATCCGGTTTCCTGGCGCCCTTTGCCACGCAATGGCTGGAGCTCAGCACCAGGTCATAACCCGAAAGGTCGAATCTCTCTATCGCGACAGTGAAAAGCGGAAGAAAATTTCGATAATGCCGGCATATCCCCGGGATCTTCTGAAGGAAAGAAGTGCGGATATCCATTCCTTCGATGACCGGGGAAACGCTCCCTTTCCTGTGCAAAAGCGTGAAAAGCGCCGCTTCCGGGAACAGTTCGCAGAACACTTCCAGACATTTTTCGCCCCCCCTCATGCCGGTGAGCCAGTCGTGTACGATAGCGACCTTCATCATAGAGTCAGCGCTATACCCCGCGATAGACCTCGAGCGTCCTCCGGGCGGCTTCGTCCCAGGAAAACCGTTTGACGTGCTCCATCCCTGTCTCCGTCATCCCGTTCCTGAGCTGTTTATTGATCAATATATTATAGACAATATCCGCGACCTCTTCGATGTTATCCGGGGACACCACAAAGGCGGATCCGCCGACCACTTCGGGAAGTGACGAAGAATCCGATACAACGACCGGGGTCCCGCACTGCATGGCTTCAAGCACGGTAAGCCCGAAACCTTCATAGAGCGACAGATGGACAAGGACGTCCGCCATACTGTAAAGCACGGCCAGATCCTTCGTTGGGATCTCACCCAGGTACCGTATATCGCGATCGCTCATCTCGTCCCTGAGGCGGTCTTCCTTTTTATCCCATCTGCCGCATATCACCAGCTGATGGGGCACTCCCCATCCTTTCAACAGACCGAACATTCTTATCAGGGCCGCGATGTTCTTATGCGGCTTTACGCTGCCGACATACAGGATCATGTCTTTTGATAAGCGGTATCTGCACCGGACATCCGCTATTCTGGCCTTATCCTCCACCCGCTGAAAAGCTTTATCCGCCGCCTCGTGGATCACGTCTATCTTCCCGGAATACTGCTCACCGAATATCCGCGACAGGTCCTTTTTCGTGTGATTGGAAACGGTTATTATCCTGCTCGCCTTTTTCAGGGCGGAATTTATCATGAAACGGGCATAATGCCTTGCCGCCGGCGAGGGCACCGATTCCGGAAACAGCAGATAGATCAGATCATGGATCGTCACTACCATTTTTTTCCTGAAAAAAAGAGGAATGTCAAAGTGCGGCACATGTAAGAGGTCGATATTAAGCGGAGAATAAAAAGCGAACAGCTGCTCCCATGCGGAATATACCGGCATTGTCCATTTCATGACCCGGACATTTTTTTCGCGTGAGAACCCCTTTAACCTCTCAGGGTCCCCGAAAAGCACAAAACTGTCATCAGGGGCCTGTTTTATCAGCTCAGGCACCAGACAGCTTATATACCTGCCTATCCCCGAATAATTTATCATCCGCGCGTCAAACCCGATCCTGCTCATTATTTTCCTACTCCCCGCCTGCTGTTTCCGCGTAAATTTTCAGCACTTCATCAGCACACTTGTCCCAGGAAAATTCCTGCGCGCGGAGAATTCCGTTTTTCTTCATATCTT
>DAOVKF010000205.1 GCA_030631915.1 Candidatus Omnitrophota bacterium | reverse complement strand
GTTCCACGCGCGCGCCTTTTTCAATATTCATGGGACCCGGGTATTTGACAATAAAGGGGACGCGGACCGTTTCATCGAATAACGTTATGCGCGTCAGACTGCCGTGGTCATTCAGGAGCATGCCGTGGTCGGCCGTCACAATGATCATGGCGTCATCATACTGTCCGGTCCTCTTGAGGTGATCAACAATGATCCCGACCTTGAGGTCCACTTTGAATATCTCGGCATCGTATCTGGCTATGAGATTGTACAGGTCTTTTTCGTCAAATCCCTGTCCCTTCCCCTCAAGAAGGACCTGCCGGACGTTCTTCCTGACCTTGCTCCCGTAAAGCTTATCAAACATCCCGGAATAAGGGGACGGCGGGTCGCAGGGCTGATGCGTGTCAAAATAATGGGCCATCAGGAAAAGGTCGTCGTGTTTATGGAATTCCAGCATGTCAAGCGCCCTGTCCGTGACGTCGTCGGCTGTCGCCGTGTTCCACTGCTTGTCGCACTGCCGGAACAGATGCGAGTCAAACCCGCGGGCAAACCCGAAATGCGACATAAGCCTTTTGTGCGTAAAATAACTCCGGGTCATGAACCCGTTCTTCCTGAGGACGCCCGGCAGCGTACGAACCTTTTTGTCAAGGGAATGATACCTTGTATGGTGGTACACGTGATGGGCCGACGGATACATCCCGGTCAACATGGACATGAACGACGGAAGGGTCCATTCCCCCTGCACGATGGCGTTGCTGAAACGCGTGCCAGCCCCTGCCAGCTCATCTATATTAGGGGTGAGTCCTCTGGCGTATCCGTAACATCCCACATGATCGGCCCTGACAGCGTCCAGGACGATCAGTATGATCTTCCGGGGCGCGGATCTGCCCGAGATCCTCGGACCCGCGAAACACAGGGATCTCTCCGGACCGTCCTTGACAGACCTGTCACGCGGATCCGCGCTGACAACAATGGACCTTTCCCTCTCCTCTCCCCCGGCCGGCAATTCCAGGTCCACTTCAGCCCAGTTCCTGGCATTGTGGTCCCCGGAGGGGTCCATGTGCCCGGCGTAAAGCAGTATCCGCTCTGAGCCGTCTTTTTTCTCGAAAACCTTAACACCCGTCCCCGGGAAACGCCCCTGTCCGGATAACTCCCTTACTCCAACGGCGAACTTTATGTTCCGGGCCTTTGCCAAAAGGGTGAGTTCGACCTCTTCCCCGGGCCCCAGGATAAAAGCGTCCCTGGTGTCCCCGTTTATCTGTATCTTTTTCCGGACGGCTTCACCGCGGACAATAAAGTCCACGGCCTCATCCGCTTCGAGAGCACAAGGGATATCAAGGTCCGGCTGTTTTTTGACCGCTACCCTCTTTTCGTAATAAAGGTACAGGCAGCCGGCCGCGGCCGCCGCGAGTCCGCTCAAAAGCAAAAATCCCGATACAGGCCTGTCATCAAAAAACGGCAAAAGATAAACAGAATAAACGTTAAACACTGACATAAAGAACCAGCTGTCTCTTATGCCTGTGTCAAATTTACATTTGAACCTGCGCGCTATGCTCCTGCCTGTGCTGAAACTGGCCAGGCAGAAGAGCGCCAGCGATACTTCGAACAGAAGAAGGAACGCGGTAAAAGAAAAACCTTTTTCGGAAACACGGGCCAGAGATGC
>DAOVKF010000129.1 GCA_030631915.1 Candidatus Omnitrophota bacterium | reverse complement strand
GTAGGCGCTCTGCTGAAAAAGACCGGCGGGACAGACGCGGCTGTGCTGGCCTTTCAGTCCCTGTTGGTGAATTTCCCGGATTCCAATCTCCGGGACAAAGCCATGTTCCAGCTCGGCCTCCTGTACGCCGAGAAAGGCGATTACAGGACTTCGGTCAGCCAGTTCGAGCGGGTATTAAAGGATTTTCCGGATAGCGGCCTTTGTCAGGAAGCGCTGCTGCAGAAGGCCAATTCGCTTTATAATAACGGAGAATATACGCGGTCCGTGAAAATTTACGGCGAAATAGTCAGTGGGCCGGCGGACAGGGACATTTTGTTAAAAGCGAAATATCATATGGGCTGGGCCTGTTACAGGACAGGTGACGAGGAAAAGGCCCTGGAAATATTCAGGGGTATTTCCGAGGGGGACGGCGCCGGCGATCTCGCGCCGGGGATCGATCTCTGGTTCGGAGAATATCATTACAGCCACGGTGAATTCGCAAAGGCTCATGAGCGTTTTTCAAGGATACTGAAAGACCACCCCGCCAGTGCGTTCGCGGCAGACGCCGCCTACTGGCAGGCCTGGGTCCTCTATGATAAGGGGAAGGCGGACGAAAGTATCGAGCGCTTCAAAAAGATCCCCGGCATGTACCCGGACAGCAAATGGGCGCCCCAGTCGATATTGACCGTCGGGGACATCCTCAAAAAACGCGGATCAGACATGGAAGCGATCGACCTGTATCGAACGCTTTTACGGAAATACCCCGGCAGCGGTATCACGAATATCGCCAACAACAGGATCGGCGTGATATTGAAGGTCCGGGAGAGATATGACCTGGCGATAGAGTACTTTAAAATAGCGTTAACAGTGGAAAACTCCGGGGTCAACGCTCAGATACAGTTCGATATAGCGGAATGTTACGAGAAGATGGGAATGGCCGATGAGGCCGTCGAGGAATATCTCAAGGTGGAATACAAATATCCCGCGGGAGATTTCTGGGTAATGCGTTCCCGGTTGAGGTGCGCCGGTATACTGGAAAGACAGGGCAAGACCAGAAGGGCCTTTGATATATACGGAAAACTGGCGGAAGGTGAGGGCAAAGAAGCTGAATACGCGAAAGAGAAAATAAAATGGATGAAAAAGTGAAGGGGTGATGAACGATGTGGGAAATGGTGATCAAAGGCGGGCCGCTTATGTTTTTGATAATCCTTTGCTCGATGATAGCGCTTGCCGTAGTGCTGGAAAGGCTGTGGCATCTCCGGCGCGCTAAAATAAATACCGGTGAGTTCATGGAGAACATAGCGGGCATCCTGAAAAGGAACAGGATAATGGATGCCATAGACGTGTGTAACGTCACTCCCGGCCCCATAGCGCATATTCTTAAAGCGGGCATTTTGAAGCACGACCGCCCGAGGGCCGAGATAAGAGAAAGCATAGAAGACGCCGGACTGCATGAAGTGCCGCGTCTGGAAAAAAATCTCGGAGCTCTGGCGACCATCGCGCACATAACACCCCTTCTCGGGCTCCTGGGCACGGTCACGGGCATGGTAAGGTCGTTCCAGGTCATTGAGCAGAAAGCGGTCGCGCTGGTCCCCGTAAACCCGGGGGACCTCGCGGGCGGCATATGGGAAGCGCTCATCACGACCGTGGCCGGACTGGCCGTGGCTATACCAACGTATGTGGCGTATAACTTTCTGGTAAGCAGGGTGGGCGGTTTCGTGCTGGAGATGGAGAAAAGCGCGACGGACCTGATCAATTTGCTGGGCGCGAAAAGGGAAGAGGATGAAGTTTAAAAGAAAAGTGCTCCTGGAGAAAGGGCAGCTGGATATAGCGCCGTTGATAGACGTAATATTTCTGCTCCTGATCTTTTTCATGCTCACGTCCAGCTTTATCTTTCAGCCGGGGATAAGGGTAAACCTTCCCAGGGCGGTCACAAGCGAGGTGTTGCACAGGGATCTCATCGTGGTGGTGATAACGGCCGGCAATGAGGTCTATATCGACGAAAGGCCGGTCGACATGGAAGAACTCGCGTCCCGTATCTCCCTGGCTGCCAGAGAGAGCCGGTCCCTGTTGATAAAGGCGGACAAGGGGGCTGATCTGGGCAGGGTGATCGAGGTCTGGGATATCTGCCGCCAGGTTGACATGAAGCAGGTGAATATAGCCACGACCCAGTAGGGCGATATTATGCACAGGGATCTCAGAATAGCGTTGATGATATCAGTGGGGCTCCACGTATTTTTCATGTCAGCCGTGGTGATCATAAACCCGGCTTCCGGGACAAAGATAAAACCCTATACGCGCGTTGATTTTCTGGGGCCGCTCCTGAAGAAGACAGCCTTTGATATTATGCTCGAAACCGCCAATCCTGTCGTGAGGACCAGTTACAGCCGGCTGCTCCTGAGCCCGGCGCCGGAACGGCTCAAAGCGGCGCCTCCGGAAATACGGGTACCGGTGGAAGACCGCTCGCGATATTACCTGGATGGCTGGCTGCAAGCATCCGTCCGGGATCTCCTGACAGAGCCTAAGAGCGTTCCGGGATTCCTGTTAAGGACGGATAGTTATCTTGATATACCCTGGGACAGGCATGGAGGGAGACGGCTGATCTATAAGCCGGACCCGCCGGTTTTGACCCGGGGCCTCTATGGCGACGCCGAGCAATTCAGGATAAAACTCAGGGTCCTGGTATCGGCGGAGGGGACAGTGGTGAGCTCCGAGCCTGTTGTGATGTCAAGCCATCCGCAGCTTGATATCATCGCGTCCAGATTCGTCAGAACCTGGATATTCGAACCCCGAGCGGCCGCCGGAAACGAGGACGAATGGGAGGAAGCCGAAGTGATCCTGAGGGCCGGGGAGTAGAAGCATGATTAAGGTCGATCTTTCAACCGCGCTTTTCTGGTATCTTTTACTTTCCGTGGTACTTGTGCTTGTGGCCTGGGTCTTCTTTAATTTCGGGATCGGGCTGAAGACCTTCAGTTCGGAAGAAAAATATATCTGGCACTGTTCCATATGCGGCCACACGTATATCGACAGCAGGCATGACGAGATATCAAAATGCCCCAGGTGCGGCACTTATATAGAAAAGCAGCCCCTGTCCCCGTAGGGGACGGTTCTCGAATTAAACCCAGGGCGGAGGAGAAGTTAAACCCCGCCCTGGCCCCAAAATTGATCCCCGGGGTGGCCCTAGAATTGATCCCCGACCTGTCCCTCTATATTATAACCCGGAGCAGCCTTTCCACAATCACACATCCGTGATACAACTCCCAACTCCTGACTCTTTGATCCTCTACCTTGCTACTTGCCCACTGCCCCTTGATGGGGGGACAGGTCGGGGATTAGGAATTGCCCCACCCGGGGATCAATTCGAGAACCGTCCCCAAAATTAAAGATAAAAAAGTAAGAATTACCCCCTTGCATTTCCCTCAAAATAAGGTATACTTAAAGTACTGGTCAAGAGTTTTACAAAGTTTTTAAAAGAAAACAAAACAAAGGAGAAAGTAATGAACACGGAAAGAACAAAGAACACGGAGTTTGCCATGGCGATCATGGCAGTAATGGTTGTCCTGGTCATGGCATGGGTGGTGGTCATAGCGCCAGTCCCGGAGGCCAATGCCGATGAATGGTGCACGCGGCAGATAACGGATAACGCGGCGAATGACGCCTATCCGTCACTTTATAACGGCGGGATAGCCTGGCGAGGTGACGAGGATGGTGATCATGAGATCTACTACTGGAACGGGACAACAACCACGCAGATAACGCATAATACGGTTATTGATGCCGATCCGTCACTTTATAACGGCGAGATAGCCTGGCATGGCGTCGAGAATGGTGATAATGAGATCTACTACTGGAACGGGGCCACAACCACGCAGATAACGGATAATACGGCCGGTGACTACTATTCGTCACTTTATAACGGCGAGATAGCCTG
>DAOVKF010000051.1 GCA_030631915.1 Candidatus Omnitrophota bacterium | reverse complement strand
GGCAGGCATGATGCCGTTCATGGGAGTGGCAATAAGCGCGGTCATAAGACGGATAAGAAGGTTTTTAAAATAAGACGGGTGAAACAAAAAGGAGATAAGGACCCGTTAAAAAAGAAGGACCCGGGTGAATTGCCCGGGTCCTTCTTTTTTTTGACCCAGTCATCCGAAGCAGAGGTAGTCCAGGGGTGAGAAAAATAAAAAAAGAGTCCCGCACGCCAAGCATTGCTCCTCCCGTCACCTAATTATCACTATACAAATTACCGTGTCTATTTTATAATACAGCCTGGTAGACGATCGTTACTTCAGTTCGGGAGTCACAAAAAAACACGTAAAGATAAGCGAGGAGCAAGGAAAAAATGGCGATCAGGCATCCTGTTAAAAACACCCCCGGTAAAGGGCGTGAAAGTGTCGTAGACGGCGATGAGGCACGTTCGGCGCTTTTGCCCTTATTGCAGGAAGCACAGGCAAGGAAGGGCTATGTTTCCGATAAAGACATGCAGGGCATCGCTGATAAGCTCGGCATACATCCGGTGGAGGTATATTCAGTTGTAACCTTCTATTCTTTCCTGACCGAAAAAAAACAGGGGAAACATGTGATACGCATAAGTAACTGCGTGTCCAATGAGATGGCCGGCAGTAAGAGGGTGATCAGGGCCTTTGAAAAAGCCCTGAAAATAAAAACGGGTGAGGTCACCCGAGACGGGAAGATCGGCCTTGAGATGACCGGGTGTATAGGCATGTGCGACAGAGCGCCTGCCGTTATGGTGGACGATCTCCTTATCGGCAAAGTGACGCCTGCCGCAATTACGGAGATAGTAAAACGCCTGAAGAGTAACAGGAAATTGGACATAAAGGAAAGCGAAAAACCCGTAAAACGCGAAGGCCCTGTGATATTCAGCCCCATAGAGCCTTCAGCGGGCCTTAAAAAAGCCCTGGACACCGGACAGAGCGGCGTGCTTGGCGCTGTCAAGGATTCCGGCTTAAAAGGAAGGGGCGGCGCGGGTTTTCCCACCGGTATGAAATGGGATTTCGCGGCAAAGGCGTGTTCGGACAGGAAATTCGTTGTATGCAACGCGGACGAGGGTGAACCGGGCACTTTCAAGGATAAAGTGCTTTTGACGGAATACCTGCCGCTGGTATTCGAGGGAATGGCCATCGCCGGGTTGGCGATCGGGGCGGATACCGGCTTTTTATATCTGAGGGGGGAATACAGATACATGGTACCCCTGATAAAGAAAGAACTGGCAAGGTCGCTGAAACGCGGTATTCTCGGTAAAGATGTTCTCGGCAAAAAAGGGTTTGGGTTTGATATAGAGATCCGTCTGGGTTCAGGGGCTTATGTGTGCGGCGAGGAAACAGGTCTTATTGAATCGCTTGAGGGGAACAGGGGAGAGCCGCGCAACAGGCCGCCGTTTCCCGTAAATACCGGATATCTCGGGCATCCTACGGTCGTGAACAATGTCGAGACGTTCGTTACTGTGACACATATCCTGGCCAGGGGCGCGGACTGGTTCAAAGAGACAGGGACTGATAAGTCCTTTGGCAGCAAACTGATAAGCGTCTCAGGAGATTGTAAGAAACCGGGAGTATACGAGGTCCGGTTCGGGATAACCATAAAGGAGATACTCAGGATAGCGGACGCCCGGGACGTGAAGGCCGTTCAGGTCGGAGGCGCTTCGGGTTGCTGCGTGCCCAGGAAACATTTTAACAGGACGCTTGGATATGAAGACCTTTCAACCGGCGGTTCGGTAATTATCTTTGGGCAGAACAGAGATATGCTCGATGTCGCGAACAATTTTTTAAAGTTTTTTGAGGAAGAATCCTGCGGCCAGTGCACCCCGTGCCGGCAGGGTATACCCGTTCTCGCGGAAGGGGTGGAGATGCTGAAAAACGGTGAATGTTCCGCGGCGTATCTTAAGGAACTTATCTCTCTTTCGGAAACCATGCAGGTCGCTTCCAAATGCGGTCTGGGACAATCAGGCCCGAACGCTTTTGTGTCAATAATCGAGAATTTTCCCAGGGCCTATAAATTATCACGAAAAGACAGAACGGAGATAAAATTCGATGCTTAAGGAACCTTTTGGAAGAAGTACGTCAAGAGCCCCTGTGAGTCAGAGAAGACAGCGGGCCCGGGAATTGGCCGCCGGCGTCGGGGACGCTTTGGTTAAAGTGGTCATCGATGATATCGAGGTCGAAGTGCCCGTGGGAACCACTATCCTGGAAGCCGCCGGAAAAGTCAACATAAAGATCCCCACACTTTGTACCCATGATGACCTTTGCCTTGCGGGTGTATGCCGTATCTGTGTGGTCGAGGTGGACAGGGAGAGGACCCTGCAGGCGTCATGTTCATACCCGATATTCGCGCCGGTCAATGTCAGGACCTATTCTTCCAGGGTCAGAAAGGCCAGGATGCATATTTTGCAGCTCCTCTTAAGGGAGCATTACGGCGAGTGTTATTCCTGCGCGAGGAACAACAACTGCGAACTGCAGGCCCTGGCAAAGGAATACGGGGTTAGCAGCTATAAGTTCGGCCATATCGATAAGCCCAGGTATGAAAAAGACACTTCGAGCTATGCCGTTGTGAGGGACATGGATAAATGTATATTATGCAGGCGCTGTGTAAGGACGTGTATAGATCTCCAGGAAGTAGGGGTGCTTGAAGCGGCTTACAGGGGGCATGACACGAAGATAGTCACGTATATGGATAGACCGCTCGATGACGTTATCTGCATCGCCTGCGGTCAGTGCATAAACAGGTGCCCCACCGGGGCTTTAAAGGCAAAGGACCCGGCGGAAGACGTCTGGGGGGTCATAGATGATCCTTCGAAACACGTTATCATCCAGACGGCGCCGAGCCCCAGGGCGGCGATGGGCGAGGAATTCGGCCTGCCTCCGGGGACAAGCGTCACAAAGAAGTTGAACACCGCTATCAAGCGGGTCGGGTTTGATAAAGTGTTTGACACCAATTTCACGGCTGACCTTACGATCATGGAAGAAGGCACGGAGCTTCTTCAAAAACTGAAGAGAAAGCTTGTGGATAAAGATCAGAGCGTAAAGCTGCCTCAGTTCACTTCATGTTCTCCCGGGTGGGTCAAATATATCGAATACTTTTATCCTGAAAAACTCGATTACCTTTCCACGGCAAAAAGCCCCCAGCAGATGTTCGGAGCCCTTGTCAAGACATGGTACGCCGAGAAGAACGGCATAGACCCGGAAAACATCGTAAGCGTGTCCCTTATGCCATGTTCGGCCAAAAAGCTTGAGTGTGAAAGGCCTGAGATGAAGGATTCCGGATACAAGGACGTGGATTACGCCCTGACGACGAGAGAACTCGCCGGCATGATAAGAGAATGCGGGATAGACCTTCCCAATCTCCCTGATTCCGGTTTTGACGATCCGCTGGGGATAGGCACAGGCGCCGGCCTTGTTTTCGGAACAACGGGCGGGGTCATGGAGGCCGCTATAAGGACCGTGTATGAGATCGTTACGGGAGAAGAGGTCCCGTTCGAAGGGCTGCGCGTGGCGCCTGTAAGAGGCATGGAGGGGATAAGGACCGCGGAACTGCCCATAAAGAAAGCCGCGGGTGAATGGAAGTTCCTGGAAGGCGTGACACTGAAAGTCATGATAGGGCACGGCACTGCCAACGCGAAGAAAATAATGGAGATGCTTTTAAGAGGGGAACTCGATGATTATCATTTTGTGGAGATAATGGCCTGCCCGGGCGGTTGTCTCGGAGGAGGCGGACAGCCCATCCCGACAAGTCCCGAGATCCGGGAAGCAAGGGCAAGGGCCATTTACGCGGAGGATGAAGGGCTGCCTTACAGAAAATCCCATGAAAACCCGATCGTGAAACAGATATATAAAGAATTTCTGACCGAAGGCCCGTGCGGACATCTCAGCCATAAACTCCTGCATACAACATATACAAAACGCGGGAAGTGGATAGGATCCGGCCGCGCCGCGAAAAAGACCGGGAGGTGAACCATGGAGTATGATACCCTAAAGACGCTGAAAGAGTTCAATGAACTGATGACCGGTATCCGCAAGGCCATACCGGATGAGTATGACGTGTTCATAAAAGAGAAGGACAGGGTCATGAAGTCCGGCAAACTGCCGGACAGGGTAAAATGGCTCCTGCTCCTGGTAGCGAGCGCTACTGAAAAATGTCCGGTCTGTATTCCCAGGGCTGTCCGGCACTGTCTCGAAGCGGGCTGGACCAGGGAGGAGATGCTTGAGGCCTGTATGGTGGCGGTCCTTATCGGCGGTTCGAGCGTGATGACATATGTCACCCTTGTCGATAAAGCGATCCAGGACCTGTCCGGACAGAGCGGGCCATAAGACGGCAAGTACGAATTACAAGCTGCAAGTGATGACTTTTACGGAACAATTCCTGCGGTAAGGAGCAAAAGCTCTGAAACTAAGGGGCAAGTGGCACGGATATAACCCGGCGCTGCCGCAGGAACGAGCGGCAGTGCCGGGATTTTTTTTCGGAAGGGGCAACTACTCAGGTAGCCGGTGATAAGGTCGTTTGCCGTGCTTCGTACAGGGAGGATCCACACCGGGCGGAGGGGCCCTGGAAGGAGCGCGGCAAATGATCGCCACTTCGCCCGGGGGTAGCTGAGTGGTTACGGGGAGGAAAGATGCAAAGACGACTGGGTTTTGTGGGAATAATAGTGGAGGACAGGGAAAAGGCGGCGCGCGAGGTTAACGAGGTACTTTCCGCTTATGGTGAAGTAATAGCGGCCAGGATGGGGCTTCCGTATATAAAGAAAGACTGTTTTGTTATAACGCTGATAGTCGACGCGACCACGGATGAACTGGGCTCTCTTACCGGCAAACTGGGCAGGGTCGAGGGCATATCGGTCAAATCAGCGTTAAGCAAGATGAAATGAGAGCGTGGATAATGAAAAAGGCGCCTAAATCCCTGAGATTGCAGATCGGCCTGTTCGGACGGACCAATGTGGGGAAGTCGAGCTTTCTCAACTGTGTTTCGGGACAGGATGTGGCGATAACCTCGCCTTTCCCGGGGACGACGAGCGATGTGGTCGAGAAGACCATGGAACTGTTACCCGTAGGGCCGGTAGTGTTTCTTGATACCGCCGGCATGGATGATACTTCCGTGCTTTCGGACAAACGCATAAATAAAGCCAGGAAGATATTCGACAGGTCCGATGTCATGGTCCTTCTGGTCGAACCGGATCGATGGGACAGTTATGAGGCGGGTATAATCGAAGAGGCGCGAGAGAGAAATACCCCCGTGATCCTGGTAGTGAATAAAATAGACCAGGGGCAGCCATCCGCGGCTTTTATGGGCAGATTGACGGAATTGACGGAGAACATAATGCTGTGTTCCAGCATAGATACCGGGAACCGGGATAAATACGTCAATACCCTGAAAAAATATCTTATAAAGCTGTGCCCCGAGGATTTTTTAAATCCTCCCCCCCTGATAGGGGACCTCGTGCCTTCCGGCGGGCTGGCTGTATTGATCGTGCCCATTGATCTCGAGGCCCCGAAGGGAAGACTTATCCTCCCCCAGGTGCAGGTCATTCGTGACGGCCTGGATAACGACGTCTCTGTGCTGGTAGTCAAAGAGAGGGAATTCCCGCACGCGGTGCAAAACCTTAAGACCGCCCCGGATATAGTTATCTGTGATTCACAGGTGGTGATGAAGATGGTCGCGGATACTCCCGAAGACGTCAAATGCACGACTTTTTCCATAATTTTTTCAAGATGTAAAGGGGACCTTATTGAGGCGGCTCGCGCGGCCGCGGTGATAGAGACGCTGAGGCCGGGGGATAAAGTCCTCATAGCCGAAGCATGCAGCCATCACGCGATAGAGGATGGTATCGGGCGCGTGAAGATCCCGCGATGGCTGCGCCAGTATGCAGGAGGAGGCATCGAGGCCGACGTCTCCTCCGGCCGGGATTATCCCGGGGACATAAGCGGTTATAAACTTATCATACACTGCGGCGCCTGTATGCTGACAAGGAGAGAGACCCTTTTCAGATTGCACAGGGCCGGGCAGGAAGGTGTCCCCGTGACCAATTACGGCGTATGTATCTCGTTTATGCACGGCGTGCTGAAAAGGGTGCTTTCGCCTTTTCCCGCGGCCCTGGACGCGTTTGAGAGGGAGACGAGCAGGATAAAGAAGGAGATGATGAATAATGGATGCGGTATCGGCCGATATCAGGTCCTGGACCGGTAACAGGATAATCGAGGGCCAGATAAAAAAATACACGGATAAAGGCCGGGATTTTATCCCGGACAATGAGATCCTAAGAAAACTTAAAGACAACCGGGATCCGGATCCCGGGAGGATCAGGGACATCCTGCAGAAATCCCTTTCCATCGAAACGCTTTTACCTGACGAGACAGCCGCGCTTTTGAACGTTACCGATGGCGGGTTATGGCAGGAGATAGAGGCGGCGGCCGCCCGGGTCAAAAACAAGGTCTATGATAACAGGATAGTCACCTTCGCCCCACTGTATCTGGGGAATCTCTGCGTGAATAATTGTCTGTACTGCGGGTTCAGACGCGGGAACACGGAGGCTGAAAGGAAGGTCCTGGGCCCGGATGAGGTGAAGCGGGAGATCGAGGCGCTTGCCGGCAGGATAGGCCACAAACGGCTTATCATCGTCTATGGGGAACATCCGGAGACAGACGTCGATTATATGGTATCCACCATTAAGACCATATATTCGGTAAAGGCCGCGACCCGGAACGGTTTCGGGCAGATACGCCGCGTGAACGTGAACGCGGCGCCGCTTTCCGTGGAGGGGCTGAAAAGGCTTCATGAGGCCGGGATAGGCACGTACCAGGTATTCCAGGAGACCTATCATCGTGACACGTATCACGCCGTTCATCCGGCGGGCACAATAAAGTCGGATTACCAATGGCGGTTATACTGTATGCACCGCGCGTTCGAGGCCGGGGTCGATGACGTCGGTATAGGTGTCCTTTTCGGGCTTTATGACTGGAAGTTCGAGGTAATGGGGCTTCTCTATCATTCGAGGGAACTGGAGAAGAGATTCGGTGTGGGCCCGCATACGATCTCCTTCCCCAGGATGGAACCCGCGCACAATGTGCCGTTCACGCAGGATCCCGGCTTTAAGGTGAGTGACGCTGATTTCAGGAAGCTGATAACGGTTATCAGGCTCGCGGTCCCGTACACGGGCATGATACTTACCGCGCGGGAGAGCGCCGGCATAAGGAGAGAGACCATACCCCTGGGCATTACGCAGATAGACGCGTCTTCGAGGATCGGTATCGGGGCCTACAGTGACAGCGATGAGAGCCAGCAGGGAGAGCGCCAGCAGTTTTTTCTGGGGGATACCCGGAGCCTTGAGGAAGTCATAGGCGAACTGGCCGGGATGGGATATATCACTTCTTTCTGCACCGCGGGCTACAGGTGCGGCAGAACGGGAAAGAAGATCATGGACCTGCTCAGGTCCGGCGATGAAGGAAAGTTCTGCAAATTGAACGCGATACTCACTTTCAGGGAATGGCTGGACGACTTCGCGGGTGACGAGACGCGAAAAGCCGGTGAAGAGCTGATAGCCGAAGAGTTAGAGCAGGTAAAACAGCGGATGCCGGAGCAATACCCGCATCTGATAAAGAATTACGAGAGAATAAAGAACGGCGAAAGAGACATCTACTTCTGAACGATCTTCCATGACATATTCCAAAAGAGAGATAACCGAACTGTTGGGGACCGGGGATAAAGGCGGGATAGAACGGTTATTCCGGCGCGCGGACAGGGCGAGACGCAGGTATGTCGGGGATGAGGTGCATCTCAGGGGCATAATAGAGTTTTCGAACCATTGCCGGAGAGATTGTCTTTATTGCGGTTTACGCAAAGATAACACCGGGCTCCGGCGTTACAGGATGGACCCGGCAGAGATATTCGATACCGCGCGCAAGGCCGGGGAACTCGGCTGCAGGACCGTCGTGCTTCAGTCCGGGGAGGACCGTTCTTATCCGATCGAGGATCTGTGTTCCCTGGTCAGGCGGATAAGGGAGGAACTGGACCTTGCCGTGACACTGTCCATCGGGGAGCTGTGTTTCAGGGAATACGAAAAATTGAGAGAAGCCGGGGCGGACAGGTATTTACTCAAGTTCGAGACGTCGGACCCTCTGCTTTACCGGAAACTGAAGCCGGACGGTGTTTTCAGGAAAAGGTTTGAAGCGCTGAAAATGCTCAGGGAACTCGGATATCAGGTGGGAGCCGGGATCATGGCGGGCCTGCCCGGGCAATCCCCGGAAAGCATGGCGCGGGATATACTCTTGTTTGCCCGGCTCGGTCTTGATATGGTGGGTAACGGCCCGTTCATTCCGCATCCCCGGACTCCTCTAAAGGCCGCCGCCGGAGGCGATCTTCTGACAGCTCTAAAAGTGGTCGCGCTGACCCGGCTTGTAACATTGGACGCGAATATTCCGGCTACAACGGCGCTGGAAGCCGTTCATCCGGAGGGCAGGCGTGAGGCTCTCCAATGCGGCGCGAATGTTATCATGCCTGACGTTACTCCGCGGAAGTATCGGGAGCACTACTCTATATACCCGGGCCGGACATCTTTAAAGCTCTCCTCACGGGACAGGGTCGCGGATATCCGGCGGATGCTCACGTCAATGGGCAGGCCGGTCTCGAAAGATCACGGACACCGGTTCACCCGCCGCCACTCCAAACTCCCAATTCCAAACTCTTCGCTCTGAGCCTCTGACTCTCTGACTTGCGCCTGCTCCGGGGTATTCCTACCAGAAGCTTGTGGAGCCCCGCGGACAAGGAGTACGCGGCACTTTTTCCTGCAGGATTCCACCCGCGGGGCGGAATCCCGCACCAAGCGCCCCTGCGTCCGCTGCGGGGAAAACTTCTACAACCTTTAGTGGCCGTTCAAACTTTATTTTTTCAGGCTCGGCCGCGTCGGAATTGTAGTTACGTGTGACGTTCAAGCTTCTGTACGGAACACCCCGGAGCAGGTTTCACCCTGACTCCCATGTCCCCCCTGCTATGTTTCCATTGGGAACAAGGGGGCAGAGCCAAAATTCTGTCCCGCCAAAGTGATAATGTCCTATTCTGCCAAAGTAAGACTGTCCGGCTTTCAAATGCTATTGTAAAGAAGTTTTTGCGAGGTTTTATGAGTACGAAGGGACGATGCCGGCAATGGATAGCTTTAAGAGATATGTGAAAAAGTATGGGATTCCCCAAATGATATCCCCGCAGGCGAAAGCACGGATAGAACGGTTATCCGGGACATTTCAGGATAGAGTGATAAAAGAGATGAGATTTCCGGAGGGAAACAGGAGGGGACCCGGTCCCCGGCGAAACGCGCGGCCCGTCCCCGGCTTACCCATCCACGTTATAACCCAGTCATGATCAAGGTTTCAGCACATCCGCCCCGTTGCTGAGAAAAGCTCCTGTACGCGATAAAAAATTAAAGATACAAAAGCAAGAAACATCCCCTTGCATTTCCGTGAAAGAAAAGGTATACTTGCAGTGTTGACAATAGATTTAGAAAGTTTTTAAAAACAAAAAAAAGGAAGAGAAAGTAATGAACACGGAAAGAACACGGAACAAGGGGTTTGCCATGGCAATCATGGCAGTAATGGTTGTCCTGGTCATGGCATGGGTGGTGATCATAGCGCCAGTCCCGGGGGCCTTTGCCGACGAATGGTGTACGCGGCAGATAACGGATAATACGGCTAGTGACTCCAGACCGGCACTATATAACGGCGAGATAGCCTGGTATGGCCACGATGGTAGTGATTATGAGATCTACTACTGGAACGGGGCCACAACCACGCAGATAACGAATAATACGGCTAATGATGAGCACCCGTCACTATATAACGGCGGCATAGCCTGGTATGGCGATGAGGATGGAGATAATGAGATCTATTACGCGCGGCTGGCGTCGGCGTGGATAGGGGACGGGATAGACTC
>DAOVKF010000148.1 GCA_030631915.1 Candidatus Omnitrophota bacterium | reverse complement strand
GGGAGTGGCAATAAGCGCGGTCATAAGACGGATAAGAAGGTTTTCAAAATAAGACGGGTAAAACAAAAAGAGTCCCGCACGCCGAGGATTGCTACTCGTCACCTAATTATCACTGTTCCGGAAAAATTCTGTCCCGCCAGAGTGATGATGTCCTATTCTGCCAAAGTAAGAATGTCCGGTTATTCAAATGGGATATTTGGATAAGCATCCAACGTATAAGTCTCCGGCTTTGCCTCCGACTTACCCACACTCTTCACACCCTCGGCTATTACTATTTTTCTTGAGAAATGTTCTTTTAAGACACGCTCGTTGCTTCGCGACATCGCTTAGAACAAAACCGGACATTCTTACTTTGGCTTGACACATAAGCGGTTTTTTCTTGTATTGTGCGGGGAAGTTGATAAAATAAGTATCTTGATCCGGGACAGATCTGTCATGTTCCCATAAAAGGACGAACGTTTTCAACAGAGGAGAAGAAGATATGTATTCATACAAAGAATTAGGGCTGGTCAACACCAGGGAGATGTACGCAAAGGCCATTGACGGAAAGTATGCCGTGCCCGGATACAATTTCAACAACATGGAACAGCTGCAGGCCATTATCACCGCGGGCATGGAGACCGATTCGCCGCTCGTGCTCCAGGTCTCAAAAGGGGCTAGGGACTACGCTAACCAGATACTCCTCAGGCACATGGCAAGAGGGGCCATGGAGATCGTCAAAGAGGGGGGCTCGAACATACCGGTCGCCCTGCACCTTGACCACGGCGATTCTTATGAGCTGTGCGTTTCCTGCATAGAGAGCGGGTTTTCTTCCGTAATGATCGACGGTTCCGCGCTCTCTTTTGAAGAGAACGCCGCCCTTACGAAAAAGGTCGTTGATTACGCTCATCAGCATGACGTGACTGTCGAAGGGGAATTAGGGGTCCTTGCCGGAATAGAGGACGAGGTGAGCCATGAAAAAAGCCACTATACCCGGCCCGAAGAGGTAGAGGAATTTGTGACAAAAACAGGTGTGGACAGCCTCGCTATCTCTATCGGCACTTCACACGGCGCTTATAAATTCAAGCTCGAACCGGGCGAAGAAGTGCCGCCGCTCAGGTTTGACATCCTGGAGGAAGTGGAGAAGCGGATACCGGGGTTCGCGATCGTACTCCACGGTTCAAGTTCCGTTGTCCCTGAGTATGTCGATATTATAAACAAATACGGCGGGAACCTCGAGAATGCGGTCGGAGTGCCGGAGGAACAGCTTCGCAGGGCCGCCCGATATGCCGTGTGCAAGATAAATATTGACAGTGACGGCCGCCTGGCCATGACGGCAAAAATAAGGGAAACCCTTGCCAATAAACCCGCGGAATTCGACCCGCGTAAATATCTCGGGCCCGCGCGGGACGAACTCATCAGGATGTACAGGCACAAGAACGAAAACGTCGTAGGCAGCGCAGGAAAGGCATAGCTCCGCGCTGAAAGGTAACACGTAATGAAGAACTTTGGTATTTTTGGGATTGACATACACCCAGCGGTCTATATCCCGGTTTTATATTTTTTCTGGGTAAGCGTATTATTGCTCCTGAAAAAACTGATATACGGCAGGATCAAACGATTTGCCGAAAGAACCGCCACGAGATTTGACGACATTTTTCTTTCCGCGCTGGACCTTCCTCTTTTGCTTCTGATATTCGTGAGCGGGATCTTTGTCCTTGAGAACCTGTTCGGATTCGGCATGGATACGGAATTGCTCAGAGTGGTAGATGCCGCGTTCAAGGTCACGGCCATCATAGCCGTCATTATATTTATCGATCGGCTTTTCAACGGCCTGATCGAGAATTATTCAAACAGGGTCCAGATACTGAAAGGCTCGACCGGTGTTGCCCGTCTCGTTGTCAAATCGGTCGTCATGGGGCTCGGTCTTTTGATACTTCTGGATAATTTCGGGGTTTCCATTACCCCGATCCTGGCGTCGCTCGGGGTGGGTTCGCTGGCAGTGGCTCTCGCGCTTCAGCCGACACTGGAGAATTTCTTCTCAGGGATCCAGATAATCATGGATAAACCCGTGGTCGCGGGTCAATTCATACGTCTGGAGTCCGGGGAAGAGGGGTATGTGCAGAAGATCGGATGGCGTTCCACATGGGTCCGCATGCTTCCCAATAACGTCGTTGTCATACCGAACAAGGTCATGGTGAGTTCCCGCATCCTGAATTATCATTATCCTGAAAAAGAGATATCCATCCTTGTCCAGGTGGGGGTGGGCTACGACTCCGACCTGGAACATGTCGAGCGCGTGACCATAGAAACCGGCGAAGAAATACTGAAAAAAGTAGAGGGGGGAGTGGGGGATTTCAAACCGTTCATCCGCTACCATACGTTTGACGATTTCAGCATAAATTTCACCGTGATCCTGCGCGCGAAAGAATTTGTCGACGGATATCTCATAAAACACGAGTTCATCAAGCGCCTTCACAAACGTTACAAGGATGAGGGCATAGTCATCCCGTTTCCGATACGCACTCTCGAGTGGGACAAAGACCTCCCTCCGGTGCGTGTTTCAGGGGATAAGGGTCGAGGGTCTAGTGTGTAGGGTCGGGGGGAGTTGGGATCTGGGAGTCAGTGTTGCGGAGGGGATGGGCTCGTGGGAAGGCTGGTCAGGGGTGTTCCTGACAGGAGTTTGCACGTCACACGTAACTACAATTCCGACGCGGCCGACCCTGGAAAAATAAAGTTTGAACGGACTCTAAAGGTTGTTGAAGTTTACAAACTTCTGGCAGGAATGCCCCTGACCAGCCTTAGTGCGTTGTAAGGTCGAGGGTGTAGGGAGCAGGGGGGTATTTTTCGGACAGGTTGCGGTAATAGTCGGACTCTTCGATCTTATTCCTTTTTTTTGACCCTTCGGCGAATATAGAGCATTTTTTCCTTAATTCTTTCAGGGTCAGCTCATAATGTTCGGGTGACAGCGTGCCCGAGGAGAGCATTTTCTCCAGGGCCCTGATCCTGAACCTGTCCAGTCCCCATATCCTCGAAGAGAGCTGGTCCGGTCTGCCGCCGTCCTTCAGCGTAAGGGCTTCTGGGATAAGTTTGATCTTATACCCGGCCGCGGCCCTGAGCCAGAAATCATAGTCCTCGCACGCCGCCATATCTTCATCGAACAGGCCGATAGAGCTGAAAACGTCCTTATGTATGACCGCCGTGGATATGCTGATGCAGCAAAGGGAAAGCGCGTTTTTGTATACAGAGCCGCCGGGTTTTTTGTGCTTCATTTTCTGCGCCAGTAATTTTCCGTTTTTAAACCATATCTCTTCGGTGTGGAATATTTTTATGCGCGGGAACCTGTTTATGTAT
>DAOVKF010000154.1 GCA_030631915.1 Candidatus Omnitrophota bacterium | reverse complement strand
TCATATACGCTGCCGCCTTCGGCGAACCTGTACGTATCCCCGGACATTGAGACCACGAACAGCCTGCCCTCGACCGTAATTGCGCAGTCGCCGATATCTTCGCTTCTCGTATAGACCTTTTCAAGCCGGATATCATGTGTCGCCGCGTCGGGTATGATGCGGTATATTACACTGCCGACCTTTACCGTCATGTCCAGGCTGTTGGAATCATAAGCTTTGTTGCCGTTATCAATGTCATAGACGGTATATAAACCCCTCTCTTCGTCTATGATCTCCACGCCGAGTTCTCTGTCGTCCACAATGACGATCTGGTCATAGATACTTTCGCTCTGCCAGGCCTCTTTTTTAAGGGTAACGGTCCACGCGTTAATGAGAAAATAGGTTTCCTTGACCGTGTCAACGAACTGCTGGTCGATGAGAGGGATGCCGCCGGTTCCCACGTCCTGCCGCATCTTCTGAAGCGCGGCTTTATCAAAATAATTCACCTTGCCGTCACCCGTGATATCGGCTATTGGCATGTACGCGCGGATCGCGCTCTGTTCCTCGGCGCGTTTGGTCCCGCGCACAAGGGTGATCCTGCCTGTATCAGGGTCGGTTTCTATGGCATACTCCCGGTCCTCTTCCCGGACCTCGCCGGAGTCTGTAGTAAACACGCTTGTAATGACGACCTTGCCGGTGACAGGGTCGCTCGTTATGCTGTCCCCCGATCCCGCGGGGAAAGGTTCGAATATATACGCGCCGGTCAAGCCGTCGACATATACAATGAACTCCATGTCATCGACACGGACTATCCTGTTGGTCAGGTCCGTATCCACGCGGTACGGGGAATCCTCCGTGCATCCAAGGTTCCACTCGGCCCAGACGACTTTTATTGAATCGAGATCCATTATCTCGAGTATCCGGTTGACATCCCTGTCAGTCACGCTGCCCGACCCGTTAACGTCGGCCCTGGCAATAAGGCCCGTGATACTCGAAAAAGCGGCGATATCGTCGTAATTAACCACACCGTCCTCCCCGAGCATCTGGCCGTTATTCAAATTGTAATCAGTCGGGATATCCGCCGCATACCGGTTTTGCATGTCTTGCTCCACGGTGCTGTTCTGTATGAAGCGCATCATGTCCAGCAGGGCGTCCCTGTCCAGCTTATCGAACAGCCTGTCATTTGAATCAAAATTGAGCACATCCATGTATTGTTCCACAAGCTGTTTGTTGGTGAGATACTGCGTGTAATCCGCCCATAACTCCGGATACAGGGCTTCAGCGACCTCGTAAAACTCATAACCGCCGGGGTTTGCCTCGGTGGCGGGCACCTCATGTATGCCCCAGCCGCCTTCCAGAATACCGTCAGCGTCCATATCGGCTTTTTCAAGGCCTGCCACGTGCCACAGATCGGATCCCGGGTCATCTTCCAGGCAAAACTCAAAATAATCCCTTATCCTTATCCAGTCCCGGAAATCATCATCGTCTATCCTGGTGTCCATGTTAACGTCAAAACTGTGCGCTACGATATTTTCCAGCAGGTCCAGGTCAAAACCGTTCACGATACCGTCACCGTTCATGTCAGCCCTGGCCATGTCCGCGCTGGAGAGAGCGCTGACCTCCAGGACGTCCCTCACCAGCTGCTTCATATCCTCTATCTCCCGATCGTCCACCCGGCCGTTCGAGTCGGTATCCAGCCGGTCAAAGTTAAATATGCCTGAAAGTGTTTTCGCCAACTCCGCCTCCGATATTGTCCCGTCACCGTTTTCATCAAGCTCATCAAAGGAAAAGAGTTCGCCCAGGGCGCCGTCAAGCCAGGCCTGCTGGCCGTCGTCCAGAGACGCGCCGGCGTAGTCAGCCGTTCTTTTCGGCACGACGTTGAGCTCATCCACCATATTCTCAAGTATCCGCGCCTCCCGCGCGGTATATTCGCCGGTAAATATGGTGTTCTTAAACACTGTTTCTATGCGTTTTATCTTGGCGTCAAACGAACCTGATACGTTGCCGTCAAGTGTATGTAACCCGAGGTAATCGATGAATTCTTCCATCTGGCGCTTGCCGTCATCATCCATTGGTTCGCCGCCGCCCGCGAGGCTCGCCAGTATCGCGTCCTGCGCGTTTATCCTGTCCCTGAGCCCTCTGGCCTCCAGTATCTTCTCCCGCTGGCTGTACAGCATCGCGACATCGTCGCCGGTTATCATCATGTCCCCGTTTATATCCACGGCGTGGCCCATCACAAGCCGCAGCGCCTCGATGTCGTTGCCGTCGAACTCGGTGCCCCGGCCGGCCGTACCGTCCGCATGCTCAGCGTCGATCAGGCTGCCTGTCGTCAACTGATGTAATGAGAGGAACTCACCGAGGCCTATGTCCCTGATCGCTGTCTCTATGTAAAAATTGTCCTGGTCGTTTACAAGCCCGTTCTGGTTTATGTCACTGGGCATGATAGAATCCCTGACACCCTTATAACAACACCCGTCTTCATCAGGGACCATGGCTATGGGGTACCCGGCCCAGTTCTTCACGTCCCACGGTATGCCGTATGAATCCGCCTCAGGGGCTTCGTACTGGTATATCGCGCGATTGTTCAAAATACTGCTTTCGCTGCGAAACCCTCTTCCGTCAAAGATGTTCTCAAACCCGGGCTGGACAGGGGTGTCTTTCGGGGAACCTTGCCAGTCTCCAGGCTGGTCCCATTCTCCGCCGTTGACATGCGAGTAAAGATCACTTTCTATCCTCGGTGTATAAGGCTCCCCGAGACCCTTAAGTATGGTCCTGTATATATGCCTCCCCGTGGGTTCGTATCTACCCGGCTCAGCGCCCAGTCTCGGAGAAATGGTACTGCCTGCTCCCATGCCGTTTATCTTGAGGTTATCAGCGTCCCGGGCGCCGAAAACAGTGGGGACAAAATTGCCCCTGTACATGTCTTCGAGCGCTATCGGGATGTTCAGCCTGTAGAAAAGGTTGTTCATCTTCACGTCGTACAACTTTACCAGCCCGTCCTCGCTGAAGGACATTGTTCTGGCCCGCGCTTCCTGCACCGCTTTCAGGTCCTGTTCGTCTATTACAAAATCGTTGGTGACATCCCTGATATCGAATTCTGACGCCTGCAGGATGGTCGTGCCGTAGCTGAACGGTATGTCTTCTAATATATCCTGCTTCTCGAACATGCCGTACTGTGTCAGATGGAGATACATCTCCTCCATGAGAAAAACGTCCTGGATATCAAACGTGCCG
>DAOVKF010000111.1 GCA_030631915.1 Candidatus Omnitrophota bacterium | reverse complement strand
GCAGCATTACAGCGTCGATGTCATTCTGAGCCCTCCCGATTTGTCGGGAGGGCGAAGAATCCGGCCACTATGTGCGGAAGCCCCTCGAGTGAATCGAAGCCCTTGGGTCTTTCGGAGCCAGATCCTTCGACTCGGGCTTCGCCCTCGCTCAGGATGACACCTCGAAAGTGCCCACAATATGTTACACTATCCTCTTGAATGCAGTGCCCGTAATTCTTGACACTACTAATGAAAAACTTTTCTTGCGATTCTCGAACATTTAAGTATAATAGATTTTCGATCGGTGCCAAGGTAGCTCAGCAGGTAGAGCAGGGGACTGAAAATCCCTGTGTCGGCGGTTCGATTCCGTCCCTTGGCACCATTACGGTAAAGGTCCAGACCCCTGCTTTCCCTTCCATTCACAGCCATTTATCCGGACAGACGTGTTACTGCCCTGAGAATCGCGTAATAGGTTCGGGTGCATAAGAAGCCCCTGTTTTTTTAGGAAAAAGCTCCAGATCCCTTCCATCGGAGGAAGATAAGCGGCGACTTCTTTCTCCGGCTAAACTTATTACCAGAAATGTATTGACTTTGCGAGAAGGGATGATATAATAAAATTTAGAAGAACAAACAGCCGGAATAAATACGTAGAAACACTGTAAGATTGTTAACTTTTCGCTCAGATCGCAAAAAAGGGGATTGATCGATCCCGAGGGTGATATGATCGGCGGATGTAAAAGATCCTGGCAGGGGAGTAACGCGAACTCTTGGACCAAACAGGTTAAACCTGTTTTAGCATGTATGCCCGTGGTGTTGTGGGCATGCGTGATCATCGTGTTAACCGTGCTGCCACTGATGGTGATACTTTCTCTTCTTCCTTTTGACAGGGAACCAATGATACAGGTGATCAGCCGTTTCGCCGTATTGGCCCATTTGAGGCACGCGGTCGAGTGGGACAAATGGGCCCATTTTTTTCTGTATGCGGTCCTGGGGACCTTGACAGTAGTGAGTTTTTATTTTGCCGGCATCAGATCCGTTTTAAGGAACGTGACATTTTCTTTCATAGTAGGCACGGGATACGGCATTGTCACGGAGATAATACAGACATTCTGTCCCACCAGAACGGCTTCTCTTCACGATGCCTGCGCAAATATTATCGGAGTGGCTGCCGGCATAATCCTGGGTAACCTGGTAATAGGGTTCGACAGGAAAAAGGGCCCTGACATCGACATTCCATATTTTCAATAAAGCCTGCCGAATTTTTTATGGATAAATTTGCATTTGACAGATTTATGTGATATACTTCCTTCATTAGTATTTAACAAAGTAGGAAATTGCGTATCACAGAGAGGAAAAAATGTTTGATATGAAAAATTCAGTTTTTATTTTCTTAATCCTTATTGTCGCGTTATCCTTACTGGGCGCGACAGACGCGAATTGCGCGCCGGAGAAGTACGCGGTGCTGTTCAACGGAGGATATCAGACCAGTAGCAACTACGCGGCGTATCTCAATGATACCCGTCAGATGTATGACGTCCTTCTCAACATCTATGAGTTCCCTGAAGAAAATATATTTATCTTTCAATCCGACGGCCAGGATCCGGCCGATGACTGCCGTTTTATTGACAGCGGAAATAACCCGTATTACGTTAATTCCCCCTGGGACCTGGACGGGGACAGTGATAATGATATTGAGGCCGGGGCCGCTACCTCGACGAACCTTTTCGCGAAATTCGATGACCTCAGCAACACCATGGATTCCGATGATATTTTCTATTTCTGGGCTACTGATCACGGCCAGGATACTGCCGATGATCCTCCTGACTATAAATCCGGCCTTTGCGGATGGGGGAGCACCTCGTTCAGTGACGCGGATTTCGCGTCCAGCGTGGCAGGTTTCAACGTGGATACCGAGATGTACGTATTTGGCCAGTGTTACAGCGGGGGTTTTATCGATAATCTGACTGGCGAGAACAGGATGGTCGTGACCGCGGCGGACCATGACGAGTCCTCGTGGAGTTATTATTACACACCCACACAGGAATATGCATGGGGTTCTTACATCAATGATGATACGGACGGCTCCACGTTCCTGAACAAGTGGGCCAAAGGCCTGAGCGGCCCGGCGGATGCGGACGAGGATGGAAATATTTCGATCGACGAGGCGTTCACATACGCCGAAGCGAATGATATATGCGGTCCGATCTATGACAGGGGCGATCCGCCCAACCCGCCCATAGAGTATCTCGAACATCCCCAGTATGACGATTATTCGGATATAGGAGGGCTCGTGTCCATGAACGGCTGGATCGGCGGTTCTGTTCCGGAGCCCTTGTCTTTATTTCCAGGTTTGATCCTGGCCGCGTATCTTGTCTTTGGCGTGCGCATCCTCCCGAAGCGGTAATGTTCCTGTTAAAATTGTTTCCTGTCCGCGGAGAAAAGTATTATAATATCCACAGAACGCAGAGGGCCATATTATATACACCTGATCGGGAACCGGCGGGAGAGAGAATGAAGATCACGATCATTTCCGATAATACCGTTTACACTAAGGGGTTAAAAAGCGAATGGGGGTTTTCCGCGCTTGTTGAGCGGGAGAACATGCCGACGATCCTTTTTGACACAGGAGCGGACGGTTCCGTCCTTCTATATAACATGAAAAAGCTGCACATCCGGCCCGGGAATATATCCGCTGTGTTTATCTCTCATACTCACTGGGACCACATAGGAGGGCTGGAAAGTTTCCTGAACATCAATAATGACGTCACATTATATCTTCCGGAGGTATATGCCCCGAAAACAGGGATCAAAGAAACGGTAATATGCGCGGAGCCCGCGGAAATATATACGGATGTTTTTTCAACAGGGCTGCTTGAGAACGGGGAGCAGTCTTTGATCGTAAACACGGATAAGGGCCTGGTTGTGATCGCCGGGTGTTCTCACCCCGGGGTGAGAAATATCCTGAATGTTTCCGCGAAGTTCGGGAAAGTGTCCGCTTTGATCGGGGGATTGCACGGGTTTGACGAGTTTGAGGTGATAAAGGATCTGGACCTTGTCTGCCCCACGCATTGCACACAGCACAAGCAAAGAATAAGGCAAATCTATCCGGAAATATCCATCGAAGGCGGCGCGGGAAAAGTCATCGAAATATGAAAATAGAAGGGGCCCTGGTAGAAGCGCAGCGAACGATCGTTTACCATGTTCTGTACAGGGAGGATCCACACCGGGCGGAGGGTTGAAAGAACGCCGTGGATGTGATATATTCTTTTTTGGACCAACGCGAAAGGAACGGGTTTTATGGACGAAACATACACTTCCAAAGATATCCTGGAGATGGCTGTCCGGGCCAAGGGCAAAGGGGTCGAGCTTTACCTGACCCTTGCGCGAAACAGCGGCAATTACCACGTGGGTAAACTGTTCATGGAGCTTGCCAGGGACGAACAGAGGCACAAGCACGATATCGAGGGATGGCTTGATAAGCTCCGGGGCGAAAAGCAGGAGGAGGCGTATCCCGGCGAAAGGTCCCTTTTCCTGAAATCGCTTGCGGAGGACAATACGTTCAACTGCGACAACACTCAAAAAAAAGCGCTTGAGTCAACCATAGACGAGGAGGAAGCGCTTCGGGCGGGGGTCAATTTTGAAAAAGATTTCATGCTTTTTCTGCACGAACTAAAACGGCACGTTTCCCCTGAAAGGTCCGCCACCATAGATGTCCTTATCGACGAGGAGATCCGCCATATCAGGGAGATATTTGATATCAAGGACAGGTTGGAAAAGGGAGGATAGGCTGTTCCGCCAGAACGGCAGGCGTCATTTTTCTTACCGAATTGACCAGAAACAGCTCATCCGCGTTTTTGAGGTCCTCAATATAGAGGACCTTTTCTTTTAACGGCAACCCGCCCGTCCGCAACAGGTATTCGCGGTAAATACCGGCGAGGGCCCCGCATGAGAGAGGAGGGGTGAAGAATCCTTCACCCTTTTTGAGGATCACGTTTGTCACGGCGCCTTCGGTAAGTTCCCCCATGTCATTAAGGAACAGGACGTCGAAGAACCCGGCTCTCCTGTATCTGGAAAGTTCGCTGTCGTATAGTCGGCGGTTGGTCGTCTTGTGCCGGAGAAACACGCTGTCTTTGGGCGTCCGTTTATCCGAAACAGCCGCTTTGACCGGATATGCCGGGCTCTCTTCGAGCGTGGCTGACGAAACCGTGATATTGCCGGCTTTATTCAGAAGCAGCCGGATACGGTATTTTTCGGACTTGTCGAAAGAGCGGGAGATATTGTTCAGGGAAGACTCGACACTGCCCCTGACATATGGATACGAGAAATATCCGGCGCTCTTTTCAAGCCTTTTGAGGTGAAGGTCCAGCAGAAAATACGCCCCGTTTTCCCAGAGCAGCGTTTCTATAAGATCGAAATCCCGCCCGATACCCATCCCTGTCAGGAAGGACCCTTTTAACAGGCATTCTTCATATTCCTTTACCGGGTCGGAATCATACACTATTCCGCTTCCTATGCCCAGCTCGGCCTTTCCGGTCTTTTTGTCGAGAAGCGCGGTGCGGATAGCTACGTTGAAAAGGGAGTGGCCCGCGGGCGAGATATAGCCGATACTGCCGGTGTAAATGTTGCGCTCTTCTTCCTCGGTCTCTTTTATTATCTCCATTGTCCGTTTTTTCGGCGCTCCGGTCACCGACCCGGAAGGGAACATCTCCCTGAAAAACCCGTGCCAGGTCATGTGTTTTTTTATTTTCGATCTGACGGTTGAGGTCATCTGGAAAAGCGTGTCATACTTTTCAACGGTGAAAAGCTCTTCCGGCCTGACAGAGCCTGTCTCGGATATTTTTCCCAGATCGTTTCTCAAAAGGTCCACGATCATGATGTTCTCCGCGCGGTTCTTTACCGATCCTGCCAGGGCCCGGCTGTTGTCGTCGTCTTCCGGAAGGGTTTTTCCGCGCGCCATCGTGCCTTTCATGGGGCGGACAACTGTTTCCTGCCCGTCCCGCCGGAAAAAAAGTTCAGGGGAAAGGGACAGGACGGCCCATTGGTCCAGTTCCGCGAACGCGGCGTACGGTACTTCCTGCCTTTTTATCAAAGCCGCGAAAAAAGCGTCCACAGAGCCCGCGAGATCGAATTT
>DAOVKF010000110.1 GCA_030631915.1 Candidatus Omnitrophota bacterium | reverse complement strand
CATTGTCATACACCTTCTTTTTTCCCGGTCCTTCGGAAGATCACGTCCCTGGCCGTCGTCAGGATGGCCGTTCTCCTGTCCACCCTGATTATCCACGGGAGGAAGAGGAGAACGAACAACACTGACCGTACCGCGGCCCCCAGAAACGGGCCTCCCGGGGTTATCAGCCCTTCCAGGGCCATGAGAACGACCACAGAATACACGAGAGGCGCGATAACCAGGAATACGAAACTCAGCGTCCCGGCGATACGCTCAATATGCGCCATGGCGTAGATCAGGGTGATCAGGAAGGCCGCGAAAGACGCGATAGCCGTGGCAGCGGCCACCCCGGTTATGCCGAACCCCATCCTGATAAAGAGGAAATTCAACACGACGTCCAGGACTATCACCGAACCCATGATCGGCACGAGCCGCGTCTGTTTGTTCAGCGCTATGAGGAAATGCTCGGACTGCGGAGAAGCCGTGTAAAAAAACGTCGCCAGAAGCAGCAGCTTCAGCGCCATGATCCCCGGGGTAAACCCGGGCAGCACATGCATGACAAAAGGAGGCGCCGCGATATAAACGATGCCCAGCAGCAGCGCCATGAACGTTGACATGAGCTCCGCCGGGATCTTTAGATATTTGGACGCCGTTGCCATGTCGCCCGTTCTCCCGTAATCCTCGAGGAAATGCGGCGTTATAACGACATTGAAGTTCCTGGAAAGTCCCACGCTGTAGCCGCGCGCCATCAGCGCTATTGAATAGAACCCGAGGGCTTCCAGCCCCAGGAACTTCGCGATCATTATCCTGTCCACGCTCTGCAGTATCATGGCAAGCACGCCTGTAATAAACAAAGGGAACCCGAATTTTATGTACCCGGGCAGCCCTTTCATGTTGAACCGGTATTTCACGTCATAGTCGACGAAACGCCTGATGAACAGGACATTTATCACGGGCATCAGGATCACGGTCGCGAACAGGCCGGCCAGCCCGAAACTCCTGACCAGAAGCAGTACCATCGCGAAGTTCACTACCGCGTCGAATATTACGGACCTGCCTAAAACGCCGAAATCCTTGTTCGCCCGGAGTAGCGTGACATAATACGTGAAAATACGCCTGCAGACGAGCAGGACGGACACGACGAGAAGCCCCCAGAACATCTCGGGCATCAGTTTCCCGCGGAACAGGACCGCGTAAAGCGCGATCCCGATACCGGCGATAAAAGACGTGAGCGCCAGGTAGCTGAAAACCACGTTTTTCACGTTATCCGCCTCTTTGGTCTCGCCCCTGCCCCTGTGATACGGCAATTTATAAAATACGGTGCTGGTCGTGCCCAGATGGGCATAGGCCGCGTAATCGGCCACAACCCTCAATATGCCCCATACTCCCATGTTAAAGGGCCCCAGGAACCTGCGCATGAAAACAGCCGTGAAAAATCCGACGAACTGGGAAAAATACTGGCTGCTCCCGTAAGTAAAAATGTGTTTAAGTATGTTTTTCTTCCGTTCCGACATGATCTATGCTGTCACCGGCCTTTGTCTTCGGGGTAATATAAGGATCAATAAATAAATAAAAACGCACGCTGTCAAAAGAAAAGAAAGCCGTTTCCAGAACGACAGGGCCCCGGCGACAGACAGGAGAAAAGCCAGGGTAAGGTTACGCCTTATCCCGGACAGGACCAGAAAAGGCAGCAGCCACACCAGGAACCACGCTCCCATGGAAAACCCCTCGAGAGCGAAATACGCGATAAACACCAGGGACACGGCTGAAAAAAATCCCGCGGTCCGGTCTTTGGCCGCCAGCGCCCACATGAATATCGAAACCCCGCAGACAAGGAACAGCAGGTGAAAAACACCGGTCACATAGCCCGGCGGATGGAAAATATTCATGCCCTTCAGAAATCCAATTTTCTGCGAAACGAACAATACCGCGTATGGTAAAGTGTTGGAATCCACGCCCCCTGCGCCGAAAAAAAGCTTGCGGGAAGCAAGGTCCCTGAAAAAACCCGGGCCGCTTCCCATAAAAGGCATATACGCGAGGACCGTTACTGTGATAAAGACCGCGGCAAAAACAAGGACATTTCCGTATATCCGCGTTTTTCGATCCAGCCGGTCGAACGCCATCAGCAGCAGGAAAGGCGCCAGCATGGCGGTCATGTATTTGACCAGGACCGAAAGCGTAAAAACAGCGTAACCCGGGATATATCTGCGCTCATAGACCAGATTAACGGCCCACACAGCCAGAGCGGCCATCAATATGTCATTGTGACCGTCAACGAGATACTGGAGAAGTATAAAAGGGTTGAACGCGAGGAACGAAGCAACGATATGTTTTTTTTCCGGCGCTATTTTCGCGCAAATAGAATAGCCCTGATGGACCAGCAGAAGATATCCCAGATAAAGCGGCAGTTTCAGCAGGATCAGGTTCAAAAAAACGGAGTTCTGCGCAAAAAACGTCATGATAACGCTTATCAGTATCCAGAACGGCCCGTAAAACGCCACACGATGCGTCCAGAATATGCCCGCGGCGAACGGGTCGCCTGAAAAAGCATCCGGCGCCGCAACATAAGGGTTCTGGTGATGCATGCTCATGACCCTCCCCTGCATGGTATAACAGTGGAAGTCTATGGAAAACACCGGCGCGACGGTGACAAGAAGAGCCCCGATCAGCGCGGCCAGCAAAAGTTTTTTCCTGAAAGAGACAGCAGCGGCCCCGCTTCTCCGTTCCAGGAAAAGTAAAGACCCGAACAACAGGAAAGAAACGGCAAAAACAGCCAGATATATCCACCTGACCGTCTGATCCAGCGGGGGGTAATTCGCGTCCCCGAAAGCATGCCGTATCCACGGCAGGAATATAAAAGACGCTACGGATATTATCAGCAGGAACAATACTTTTTTGGCCGGTTTCATCTTTTTCTCCCGCGCCGGAAAGCCCCGCACACAAGGCCGGCCAGCGCCATCCCGGCGAGCGTCAGGACGATCACGGCCTTTATATTATTTACGCGATCATAGATCCGGATATGCTCATTCATCCAGTCCCTTATTATCATCCTGGCCCTGTTCAGGGAAGACTGTCCCCCACCTCTTGAGCGCCTGACCTTCTCTTCCAGGTGCCTGCGGGTATCCTCGGGCATCGAACCCGCGAGAGCCTGAAAATATTCCGGGGTGAAATTAATGAACCTGGTGAACACTTTCGGTCTATCCGTCCCTTCCTCGAACACCACCTGGAGATACGCGCCCCTGAGCGAAAAATCCTTATTATCCGTTATCCCCCAGCCGTTGCGCAGATATAATATGCCGTCCTCTGCCAGGCTGACGTCTGACTTATCGTCACCCGCCTCCCCGGAAAGGACCATGTCGACCTTGCCGGATCTTACAAGCATGGGATGGACCCTCTCCCACCATTCCCTCCCGGTCCGGGGATCTTTCCAGAGACACCCGTTCATGAATATCACAATGTGCCGCACGCGGCTGTCCTCCGCGGCATCTTTCAGCTGCCCGGTCAAAAAATCCCATTGTGCGCCTTTTGGGATCTGCGGCACATTCGGGAGTGGTGAGTTGCTCAGCCAGATATTCCCCCAGTCGAGCGACCCGTCCGGACAGAGCTTTGTGCTGTTCAACCCGATGAACAGCACGTCTCTCACCGTGAAAGAGTAATATTCAGGCCCGTATCTGCGGTTAAACACCTCTTTGGTAATAACCGAATGCCAGTCATGATTGCCCGGCACCCGGTAGACCGGCACATCGATTTCATCAAGATACGTATCGACCAGGCCCCATTCCCTGTCCAGGCCCGCTTCGTCATAAGCCGTCGTATACCCGCATATAATATCCCCGCCCATAACGACAAAATCCTTATTCACATGGGATATATCCTCCACAAAATACGGCAGCAGGCTGTTAACGGTAAAATTCCTCGGCCCCCGGATATGGCCCGCGAACACGAACCTGACCGGCGGGTCTTTGGACGCGCTGTGTGCGGTAAGGACCGCGCGGCCGCATAAGATGACGATCAGCGCGGCACACCCGATAAGAAGCCGCCTTTGCCTCATCCGTGCCGCCGGACCCGCAGAAAAAAGACCCCTGTTCATTGTTCCCCCAGAATTCAAACTTTTTGTGCCATTATCCCTGAAAAGGAATCCGCGAAATTGCCGCCTGTCAGGGGAAGATCCACCGTGTATTCCCCGGGATCGGAGCCAAGGAATTCTTCGATTATCGAGAGAGCTTCCTCTTCCGAGGAAAACTCGCGCAGGGATCTCCCAAAGACCTTTTTCGCCGGTCCAAGCACGTTATAATAATCCGCGTATAACGACAGGACCGGGATCCCGGCCGCCGCCGTCTCGAAAAGAGCCGTTGAAGGATGATCCATTATCACCCTGTCGGCAAATTTCAGCGTTTCAGTAAAATGCCCGTCAAAAACATGGATATGGGCACAGCCCCCGGAGCGTATGTATTTCAGGATCGACCTCTCAGCCCATATCTGGCCCCGGGCATGTTTGTAGATGAATTCGAAATCCTTTTTTTCCGCAAAAAGGTCCACGACCATCTTCTGGAACTCAAAATACCATGTCAGAGGAAATATCATGTTATTGAAACACCGCACCCTGTCGGAAAACTTTTTTTCAACGAAAACGACCCTCTCCGATCTCTTTTTTTTCCCACCGGCCCTTTTTTTTCTGGATTCGCCGGCCAAATGAAAAGACGGGACAGGCGTGCAATCAGTCCGGTATCTATCCGCCAGAGAACGCTCGAAATATTTCTGGGAAATTTCATTAGTTGTCAGCACATGATCATAGGTCTCGGTCTCGAACACGCCGAACACTTCCATATCAACGGCGAAACAGGCGTGCTGCACGCAGATGCTTTTAGCGGCCTTAAGATATTTTGCCGCGATCAAAGGCCCGAGAGAGCTTTTCTCCGTGTTGCCCCTCGCGAATACATAACCGATATCATTCCGCCTGTAAAACCGGGACATCCTTTCCGCGTCAAGAAGCATCTGACAACAATCGCGGGAGATGAAACTTTCCAGAAAAGGCAGGATAACCGGAGACACGTCCAGGGAACACTTATCGTTTATCCGGGAAACGATATCAGCGCCGCGTAACTTCCGGGCGCACCTTTCGCAATCCTCCCTT
>DAOVKF010000124.1 GCA_030631915.1 Candidatus Omnitrophota bacterium | reverse complement strand
CATTCCTACCAGAAGCTTGAAAACTTCTACAACCTATGGTATCCGTTTAAACTTTATTTTTCCAGGCTCGGCCGCGTCGGAATTGTAGTTACGTGTGACGTTCAAGCTTCTGTACGGAACACCCCGGAGCAGGCTTCCACCCGACTTCCCCTACACCCTATCCACGATCATCCGCGTTTGACAAAATCGGGCAAAAAACGCGGGGGGCTGAGCTTCCCTTTTTCCAGTAATCTCCGGACGATATCAACATCCCCAAGGCCCACTTTGCCCGCGTAAAGGACGCTTAAAACACCGCGGTCCGCGATGAGTTGCCGGATCTTTCTTGATCCGCTCATGTAAAGCAGGTCCTTGGTAAACCCCCCTTTGACCGATGTATCCCTCAGCCCCCTTTTTCCTCTTTCAGCCAATCTGTAAGCGAGGCCTTCCGGGAAAAATTCCAGTAATTCAGCAAACGTCTCATGAAAAGAGCCTTTAAGCGAACAACCAACGCTGACATATCTTCCCGCGTACAATTTCATCTGGCGGGTGTCGGCCTCAAGACAGCCGGCGATATCCTCGGCTGCCACAGCGAGCCCCTCTTCGGCTTCGTCGTATCCTGCGAGGCCTTCACGGAATATCTTGAACGGCTGATCATCGCCGTTCGCTCCCCTGTAAACATGCACTTCTATCTCGTGGACCTCCAGGCGCCGGACCTCTTCGGCGGTATATCCGATCCCGGAATTAACATAGACCGTCCTGTCCCTGCCGGAGACACTTATCTTGGAGACTATCCTGTCGCTCGGAACAACCGCCCAGTCGATCCCCTTTTCCTCCAGCTTTCTCCCCAGCACAGAAGCCATTTCCTGAGGTGTTACTGTCTCTTCGGGGAAAACATACCTCGACTCCCTGCTTTTGGAAAGGATGTTCCCGGCAAGATCCATATCTCCCGCGTCGGGCATACCGTACAACTGTCCGGAGATATCCGTAAACTCATTGTCGCCGCAGGTCAAAAGACCGATCTGGCGCTCCATGAAGTCTATTTTTTTAAGAAAAATGCTCTGCATATCATCTTCACGGTCAAGAAGGCCGCGCATTTCGCCCAGGAGCTTTTTCTCTTCCCTGAGATCGCTCCTCCTGTATCGAAAGACCGGATCGTAATGCTGCTGTTCCCGGAAAGCTCGGAAAAATTTCTCTTTTTCTTCTGTCTGATTAAGGGGGGTCAAAAATGAATAAAAATCGATCCGCCTCGAGACCTCCATTATTCGCTCATCTATTTCGTGAAGCGGTTCATCCCTCATCCTTCGTCCCTCATGACCGTGGTCTTCCTACCGGCATTATATAGACCGGGATCTCGCCTTTTGACTTTATCCCAAGAACTTTCCAGACCTCATCATCCCTGAACGCGCCGACCATCACTGTCCCGAGCCCCATGCTCCCGGCCTGCAGGTGAACATTCTGACCGAGATGCCCGGCGTCCATGGGAGCGTATCTTTCCAGTCCGCGCCTGCCGTACGCCCCGGTGACCCTGCCGGCTGACATCGTGACGACTATACTGGCCGGGGCATACGCTATCATACGCTGTCTTAACGCGGCATTCGCCAGATCCGGCCTGAAATCCCCTTTTCTGACAGGGACCAGAAAATTATCCCTCCAGCCGTAGCGGTAAATACCGGCATCAAGCCCCGTGACATTACCCGCGACCAGATATATCTCAAGCGGGTAAACAGCGCCTGCGGAAGGATGCGCCCGTGTAGGCCCGGTTACTCCGTCAACCGTTACCCCGCCGGCGGCCCACAGGAGCTGAGATACTTCTTGCATCGAAAGCGGGATGCCGCTGAAATCCCTCACGGACCTGCGGTCATGGATCGCCTTCTCCACGGAAACGTCTCCTTTGAATTCAGGTTCGGGAAGTTTGATCATATCGGCTCCGGCCTTCGGTCCGTTGTTCAGGCATAAAAAAATTACCGCTATAAAAGAAAGAAGGCCCTTCGTCCCATACATAATAATCCCTTTTTTCGTGAGATTCAAAAGAAATCCGCTCCGATAAGCGGGAGACTGCGCCAGACATCCCCGGGTTCCATGCAGAGGTATATCCAGCAGGCAACATCAAGTTCCCTTATCCATTTTATCATCTTATCATAAATGTCGATCCTCAATTCCCTCGGATAACGGAGCTTCCCGTCAGTATCCACAAAAAACTCCCCGTTATAATACATGAGATTATCCGAAAACCTCTGTTCCGCGACCTGTTTCAGCCCGGGGGTATAACGCAATGTCCCCAGACTTATCCAGACGGTATTTTTCCTTAACTCATCTCTGGAAAAGATGTCCCGGACAACCGCCTTATACCGTTCCTCCCATCCCGGGGAAAAAATAACCGGGTCAAAATGAAACCCGACCTTGTAACCCCTTTTAGCGGCCTCAACCGCCGCGCCGAGACGCTCCTCCATGGACGCTCCGCCTTTCTCATATCTCGAAGCCGCCTCCGGGGTGTTTACCGACCAGGAAATGACAATATTGTCATGTGGCTCCTCTCTCAGGACATTATCCAGCCGCGCGACCTTGGTTTTAAGCTCCAGGACCAGGTTCTTTCTTTTCCGGAAAAAAGGGATCAGCGCGGAAGAATACCCCGTGTACCTGTCAAGCGCCAGAGAATCCGTGAATTCCCCGGTCCCGATCCTCGTCCTTTTCCCCAGCCCCTTATCAAACCGCTCTAAATGCGGAAAATAATCCTCGATGTTCGCCGGCAGGACCAGTCCCGGGGCATTGCTGTATGACTGCAGGAAGCAGTATGAACAGTCCATGGGGCACCCGAATCCCGCGTTAAGTATCCAGTACCCGCATCTCCTGTAACCCTTTGTGCAGGGGCATATCTTTATAAAAGCGTCTTTATTGCGTATCAGAAATATCTTATCGCGCCTCTGATCATACTGTTCGACCGGATCGGACGCGGGGGAGGACTTCACACCTTCCCTGAAGGTCCGGATCTCCTTTATTTCCGCCCGGGGGAAATTCAGCAGGAACTTTTTCGTCCAATCCAGGCCCAGGACATCTTTTTCCACGAAAATAACGCGTGGGGCCATTTCAAGATCCCAGGCGCCGTATTCCTCCCGGGCTTTGTCTATTTTCAGCGGGACAAGATGGGGGTCGTCATCCGGACCAAGCGAAGGATATCTTAACCGCAGCAACCTCTTTTTGAACCTGTGAAAAAAATCACTCTTTCCCTCTTTTGCGAGGAGAACCGTCCCCGCCTGCTCAAGGACTTCCGCCGGGGTCTTATCGTCACGCCGACAGATCTCATAGATCAGCCTCTCAAGCTCGTTCTTTTTGTTCACGCCAAGCCTGATCGGGGCCCCGCTCAAAAGCCGTTCCCCTATTTCCTTTATGAATTCCTTATTCTCCCTTATCATCATGCTCGCGAATAGTATATATTATAACAATGCAGGGTTCAAGGAGAGAAAGAGCCGGGTCACCCAATTAGCATTGACTTATAAAAATCGCGTTGATATAATTGACCCCGCGGAGAGATCAACGTTCATTTGAGCTCGGTCACCGGGGAGTGGCGCAGTCTGGTTCAGCGTACCTGCTTTGGGAGCAGGGGGTCGTGGGTTCGAATCCCACCTCCCCGACCATTTACTTTAGAAAGAGATCAGAAGGCCGGGAAACAGGGGACAAACCTCAACAGGCCTGGCATCTGTTCTCTGACATCTGACCTCTGTATATCGCGGATGTGGCGGAACTGGCAGACGCGCTGGCCTTAGGAGCCAGTGGTTTTACCGTGTGGGTTCGACTCCCTCCATCCGCACCATGGTTCGACGCGTAAAAAGTCATCTAAGTTGACGGTGTCGAGTCCGGCGCGCCCGTAGCTCATCAGGATAGAGCAACTGCCTTCTAAGCAGTAGGTAGCAGGTTCGAGTCCTGCCGGGCGCGCCACGAATATTATTGACTAAATTTTCCGATACGGATAGAATAACTATCCATATCACAGGTGGTGAGCGTAGCTCAGTTGGCAGAGCGCCTGACTGTGGCTCAGGTGGTCGTGGGTTCAAATCCCATCGCTCACCCCAGTATTCCGGGGACATGCCTCAAGGGGACACGCCTCCTCCCTGACTTCCGCACCGGGCAGGGTTTAACGCCTTGTCGTTCTTATGGTCTGATGATATAATCACCTCGTTATGATCAATCTTCTGAAAGTCCTTTTTCTCCTGTTTTTGCTCCTGTCACTGGCCGCGGTCTGGGGATATCTGTATTACGGGGATGCGCTGTTAGAAGAGGCCGGGATACGCCTTTGTT
>DAOVKF010000093.1 GCA_030631915.1 Candidatus Omnitrophota bacterium | reverse complement strand
GGGCAATAAGCTGATCTACAATGATGACCAGGACATAACCTGGTATGATTATAGCAGTGCACGGGCTCAGTGGGCAAATCAGGTAGCGTGGGCAGAGGCCCTGAGCGTGACCTTTAACGCGACGCTCTATGATGACTGGCGGTTGCCGACAGCCGGGGACACTCCTGTGTACGGGTATAACCAATCAGGCCCGGACAACGAACTGGAGCACCTCTATTACGACGAGGGAAGCGGGGGCATACCGGCAGAGTTCAGTAACATCACTAGCGACTACTACTACTGGTCGGGTACTGACTATGCCCCGAATCCGGCTTACGCGTGGGGCCTCAAATTTACGAATGGCCTCCAGAACACCGTCAATAAGAACGACAGTTACCTTGCTCTGGCTGTTCGTCCCGGAGATGTATCCGGCTCAGCCGTACCGGAGCTGCCCACCGGAGCCATGCAGTTAATGGTCATGATGATGGCAGCGGGATATATCAGGAGCAGGAAGGCCGGGTTCAGCCGGTATCACAAAAATGTGTAATGATGAGGTTTGACCCCAATTCCTCTCCTTGACTATTGCGGTCGACTTGTGTATACTTCAATAAAGACGCACAAAGGTCTATAAACATCTACAAAGCCCGACAACTCATGTCACAATCAGGTAACAACAAGATGATCGTATATGGGAATAAGAAAAAATATACTGTTCAGGAGGTAGCCGATATCCTGGGCATATACCGTGGAACGGTTATCAATTATGAGAAAAAAGGGATATTCCCCGCGCCCCGGAGGAATCCCATTAATGGATACCGGGAATATACCGAGGTGCATATCGCTGAACTGAGGAGAATACTTGAAAGAGGGAAAGAATAAGAAAGGAGCAAAGAGACGGGCATGTATTTCAAAAAACTGGAGATAACAGGATTCAAGTCTTTTCTGAACAGGACGAAACTCAAATTTGAGCCCGGAGCCACTGCTATTGTGGGGCCCAACGGTTGCGGGAAAAGCAATATCGTTGACGCCATAAAATGGGTTTTCGGAGAGCAGTCCCCCAGATCAATGCGCAGTACCCTGATGCAGGACGTGATATTTAACGGGACTGAAAAACAGGATCCGGTCAACCTGGCCGAAGTCTCTATCGTGCTGTCCAATGAGGACGGGGCCCTTCCCGTGGATTACGATGAGGTGACCATTACCCGCCGGCTTTTCCGCTCCGGAGACAGTGAATATCTTATCAACAAGACACCTGTAAGGCTGGCGGACGTAAGGAACATTCTGATGGGGACCGGCCTTGGGACAAGCTCGTATTCGGTTATCGAGCAGGGTAAGATGGACATGGTGATCAGTTCCAAACCTGAAGAGCGCAGGTATGTCTTTGAAGAGGCCAGCGGCATAACCCGCTATAAGACCAGGAAAAGGGAGGCATTACTCAAACTGGAGCGTACTCAGGAAAACCTGGTCAGGGTCAATGATATAATCCGGGAAGTCGAGAGGCAGATCAAGTCCATTGAGCGCCAGGCACGGAAAGCTGAAAGGTATCACGCGTGCTACCAGGATCTGAAAGATATGGAAGTGAAACTGTCTTATAAAAAAGTCAGGGGATTGAACGAGCAGGGCGCTGGCCTGGATGAAACCATGAAAGAAATGAACCAGGCCTCTGAAACGCTGAAGCAAGGTCTGGATGACCTGCGCGGCCGCCTTGCCGGGAACAGGGAAGAATTCAACGCGGTCATGGAAGACCTGCAGGCTTCGCAGAACGAGATCACGCGGCTGTCTTCAGATATCGATAAAAACCGCCGCATAGTTGAGGTGAACAAGGAACGCGTGCAGGACCTCCAGAAACATGCGCAGAGACTTGACAGGGACATCGAAGAGGCCACTGAGAGGAAGGAAGCTTTGAGGGGACGCATGGCCGGGATGGAACAGAGATACGGGGATGTCAGGCACCGGCGCGAGACCAAGGACGCGGAGTTCTCGTCAGCCCGGGAAAAAGTCGGGAATATTTCCCAGACCATTGAACAACACAGACATGAACTGAAACTGAGCCGCGAAAAAACCGTGGATATCGTCGCGGAACAGACAGAAACCCGGAACATGCTGATAAAGAACGACGCGGATATCCGCAATATGACGGCCAGGGAAAGGCGTTTAAAACTGGAAAGGGCTAACGTAGAGAGAGAGAAAGAGGCAACCCGCGAAAAATTAAAGATAGCCGGGGAAACGGTCGAGGAGGTCAGGAAAGGCCTTGAGGCCGATAAGCGTAAGTTCGACGCCTTTAACGGCGAATATGTCGCAAAGCAGGAGAGATTATCGCTTTTGAAAACTGAGAAGCATGAAAGGGAAAGACGGTTGAGCGGCCTGAAGCCCCGGATAGAATTTTTTGAAAGGCTGATCTCAGAGCGTGAGGGGATAGGCGAGAGCGGGAAGGAAATAATGAAGCGCGTTGAGGCCGGGGATCCCGGTTTTGCCGGCGTTCGCGGCATTCTTTCAGAGATCGTCAGCGTTCGCAGGGATTATGAGGAATCCATGGAGTCTGTTCTGGGGGACCTTTCACGGGCTGTGGTGGTCGACTCCAGGGACGTGGCTGAGCGTATCTCAGGGTTTTTAGAGGAAAATTTCCTGGAGAGCATGAGTTTTGTGATACTTGACGAACTCGCGGCAATGCCGGATGGACAGGATAGACGGCCCGTATCTGATAACGGCACACTGGATGATGTTACCAGCGTTCTTGTCGCTGAACAGCCCTTTTCTTCGGCGATAGCCAGCATGTTGAGAGACACCTTTATCGCGGAGGCGCCGGAAGCCGCGCGCGTGTTTATCACTGAAAATGATCCCCTGGTCCGCATTATCTGTAAAAAGGGCGAGATATATCGCAAAGGCATGTATCGCAGCAGGAACTATTCCGATAAGGAGGTGGTCCCGCTTTTCGGACGCCGCGAAAGGCTGGATCAAATGATAGCGGAAGAAAGACGCGTAGCGGACGAAGTGTCGCGCATGGAACGCGGCGCAGGGGAATTAGAAGAGTGGATCAAAGCATCACGGACAAAAATGGGGTCGTTGGAAGACGCGTTAAAGGAGAAACAGATAGAGTACGCGGACGTATCGTCAAAGAGGTCGGTCGTAAAGGAGAGATCCGAGGCGTTGAGTGATGAGTCGCTGCTCCTTGACGCAGAGATCGAGGAGCAATCCGGGGCCATAGGACGCTTAAAGGAGGGATCCATGGGCCTGGATTCCCGGCTGAGCGAACTTGAAAAGGAGAGCTCCGGTGTCGGACAAAAGATAGACATGTCGCAGGTGGTAATAAAGGATAGCTCTTTGGAGAGGGAGAAGGCGTTGTACGCGATATCAGACATCAAAGCTGAATTGTCCGCGATGCGGAAAGAGGAGGAACATCTGGCCGAGGGCCTGGTGAGAGAAAAACAGGACTACATCCGGCTCGAGAAAGAGGTGGGAGAGAAAGGTAAAAGCATAAACGAGTGCGCTGAAGGGATCACGGCTCTTGATCAAGAGGCAAAAACGCTTGAGGAAAAGATCACGGAGTACGGCGATCTGAAAGAGATCAGGATCTCCGAGGACGCGGCAGCCAAAGCGCGCAAAGATGACCTGGTCCGGTGCATAAGCGGGGTGGAACAGGAGATAAATGAGAATGAAGAGAGGCTGGAATCCTCCCGAAACCGGATGAGGGATATTGATATTGAGAGGAAAGAGCTGGAGTATAAGAGGACGGCGCTTGTACAGCGCTTATCAGACGCTTATAAGGTCCATATTACGGGATCCGTCCCGGAGGTGGATGAGACCTTTAACAGCGAGGAGGCGCAGAGCCGGATAACAGAGCTCAACAACAGGCTTGAAAGGATGGGAGAGGTCTCTCTCGGCGCGGTGGAAGAACATAAACAGCTTGAAGAACGCTACGCTTTTCTTACCGGGCAGAGAGAGGACCTTACAAAAGGCCGGGAAGACGTTATGCAGGCTATCGCCAGAATAAACCGCACTACGCGTAAGTTGTTCATGGAGACATTTGAAGCGATAAAACGGGAATTCAACGTCTATTTCAGGATGTTGTTTAACGGCGGAAGAGCCGAGCTGGTCCTTGAGGATGAAAGTGACATTCTGGAAAGCGGTATCGATATTATCGTCAGGCCCCCTGGAAAAAAGCTGCAGAATATAACGCTTCTTTCAGGCGGAGAAAAAGCCATGACCGGGATTGCGCTGATCTTCGCGATCTTCAAGGTCAATCCCAGCCCCTTCTGTGTGCTGGATGAGATAGACGCGCCTCTGGACGAGTCAAACATAGTCAGGTTCTGCCGTGTCCTCAGGGAGTTCCTCAAGCTGTCTCAGTTCATTATCGTGACCCATAACAGGATGACCATACAGCTGGCGGATGTGCTCTACGGCATCACAATGCAGGAGAAAGGGGTCTCCAAGATCGTTTCGGTAAAGTTCGCTGAAGAAGAGAAACAGCCTGAAGAGGAGAATATCCCCGTGGGCGCATAGAAAATAGTGCGGCTTGTTCCCATTCTTACCCTCCACGCTATAACCCTGTGTTCATCGGATTTTCAGGATACACTGTCCAGTCACCTCCAGGTGGTAACAGGTAACTGCTGTTAAAAATACAAAAGGAAGAAATATTTACTTGCATTTCCCCGGAAAGCAAGATATGCTTGCTATGAAGTTTGGAAAAGCTTTTAGTTATTCAGTTCTTTGATAAATCTTTGAAAAGGCAAACCATTCGTAAGAGTGGGACGTCCCTCGCAGTTGAAGTGTAAGCGCAGGCTGCTCGGGATGATGTCCTGAAGGAAAAGCAGGACATCGCAAAACCAGGGGACCTTTTTCGTGGCTCGTGATCCGTGGCCCGTGACTCGTTTGACGAGACACGAGCGACGAAATGAGGTCAGCCGGCTGTCGACTCGCGTAGTCGTTAAACATTTGCGGATCCAACCTTACCATGGTTGGGTTTTTTTTATTGAGACCGCGACTTATGGAACGATAGTGAACATAAGATGTATGGCCGAAATAATCCCGAGCGAAGGAGCGACAGCGACTGAGTCGAGGGATCTAACAAAGCGCGTGGAGAGCGCGACAATAACAAATGTAAGGTAGGTTATGCAAAAGTTTCAATACTACGGTTACTATCTTAAAATCTTCCAAAAAACCCCGCTTAAGGGGGGAGACTGGAATTTTAACGGAACGTGTTATGTGATAAGACTATATTGAATGTTTCAGTATAAAACTTTTGACATTACCCGAAGAAAAAGGAGATGATGTACGATGAATAAAAGAATAACACTAATATTGACAGTACTGGTTCTAATGTACGGAATGGCGGGAACAAGCGAAGCGGCGCTTTATGTAAGGGGAACGGACACGCTGGGCAATAAGCTGATCTATAATGATGACCAGGACATAACCTGGTATGATTATAGCAGTCCACAGGCTGTGTGGGCAAATCAGGTAGCGTGGGCAGAGGCCCTGAGCGTGACCTTTAACGCGACGGCCTATGATGACTGGCGGCTGCCGACAGCCGGTACCACTCCTGTGACTGGGTATAACCAATCAGGCGCGGACAACGAAATGGAGCACCTCTATTACGATGAGGGAGGCGGGGGTATACCGGCAGAGTTCAGTAACATCAACAGCTCCTACTACTGGTCGGGTACTGAGTATGCTCCGGAACCGTCTGCCGCGTGGAAATTCTCCTTTACGAATGGTGGCCAGGGCGGCACCCTTAAGCACTACGATTTCTATGCTTTGGCTGTTCGTCCCGGAGATGTATCCGGCT
>DAOVKF010000046.1 GCA_030631915.1 Candidatus Omnitrophota bacterium | reverse complement strand
ATCGTATTTGTTTAAACTTTATTTTTCCAGGCTCGGCCGCGTCGGAATTGTAGTTACGTGTGACGTTCAAGCTTCTGTACGGAACACCCCGGAGCAGGCTTTTCACAAGTATCCTTCTCCAGCCACTAAATCCCATATCCTTTTACTCCCTGGGCCTCAGTCCCAGATCTCTGAGCTGTCCCGCGTCAACCGCAGAAGGCGCTCCGGTCAGCGGGCATATCCCTTTCTGAGTCTTGGGGAACGGGATGACCTCGCGTATTGACGGATCCCCGGTAAAAAGCGCGATAATCCTGTCAATACCGAACGCGACGCCGCCGTGCGGAGGAGGCCCGTAGCAAAAAGACTCGAGCAAAAAACCGAACTTTTTCTCATATTCTTCCTTCGCGATACCCAGCACATCGAATATTTTCCGCTGTATATCCCTGCGGTGGATCCTTATGCTCCCCGATCCTATCTCGCTCCCGTTCAGGACAAGATCGTAAGACTTCGCCCTTACCCTGGAAAGCTCGTTGTTTTCCATGTGCTTCAGGTCTTCCTCGCGAAAAGAAGTGAACGGATGATGCTCGCTCTCCCATTTTTTTTCATCCCTGTTGAATTTAAAGAGCGGGAAATCCACCACCCACACGAATTTAAAGACATCGCCGTTGCAAAGCCCTTTTTCCTTCCCTATCCTCGATCTGAGAGCTCCCATGGCTTCACGCGAGGTCTCCTTTGAGTCAGCCACGATAAATATCATATCACCGGTATCGGCTCCTGTGTTCCTTCTGAGAAGCCGAAGGGTCTCTTCGGAAAAGAACCTGGCTATAGGGGAAACCAGTTCATTTTCCTCTACCTTGAAATACGCCAGGCCCCTGGCGCCGTATTCGGCGACAAAAGCGGTGAGGTCGTCTATCTCCCTGCGGCTGATATTCCCATAGCCCGGCGCGGCCAGTCCCGTCACCCTGCCGCCTGACCCGAGAACATCCTGAAATATCCTGAAATCGCAATCACTGACATCAGAGGTAAGGTCACGCAGACAGAGGTCAAACCGCATATCCGGTTTATCCGTGCCGTAACGGCTCATCGCCTCCTCATGAGCCATCCTCTGAAAAGGGACATCGACCTTTCGCCCGTGGACCGTGGAAAAGAGCCCCTGGAACAAACGCTCACAGACATCAAACACGTCTTCCTGATCGACAAAGGCCATCTCCATATCCAGCTGGGTAAACTCGGGCTGCCTGTCCGCGCGGAGATCCTCATCGCGGAAACATCTGGCCATCTGGAAATATTTCTCCGCGCCGGAAACCATCAACAGCTGTTTAAACAACTGGGGCGACTGGGGTAACGCGTAAAAACTCCCCTGCTGAAGTCTGGAAGGCACAAGGTAATCGCGCGCGCCTTCCGGCGTGGATTTCGTCAGCATGGGCGTTTCGACCGTGATAAAACCTTCGTCATCAAGAAAATCGAAAATGAACTTGTGCGTTCTATGCCTTATGCCGAGCTTGTTCTGCATACAGGGGCGCCTCAGGTCCAGATACCGGTATTTAAGCCTTATCTCTTCGGACACATTTTCCGTATCCTTGATCTCGAACGGGGGTGTAAGGGATTCCGAGAAAACTTCTATTTCATCCACTTCCACTTCTATTTCCCCCGTGGATATCTTCGGATTCACTGTCCCTTCCGGCCTCTGGAAAACAACCCCGGATACCCCCACACAGTATTCGTTCCTGACCATATGCGCTTTCCGGTGCGCGTCTTTATTCTTCTCGGGGTCGAACACGATCTGGGTTATCCCGTGTTTATCCCTTATATCCATGAAAATGATCTCGCCGTGGTCCCTCCTGGAGCAGATCCAGCCGCAAAGAAACACCTTTTTTGAGACATGTTCCCGTTTAAGCTCTCCGCAATTATGCGTTCTCATCATATTTCTTCAACTTCCTTCAAGGCCCTCACCGCTTCTTCGAAAGAAAGGCTCCTCTGCTCGCCGCTCTTCATGTCTTTCAACAGTATCCGCCCCTTTTTCACCTCATCCTCGCCCAGTAAGATAACGTTTCTCCTTTTCTCTTTATTGGCCCTTCTAAGCCCGCCTTTAAGAGAACGGCCCGAATGATCCATGTCACAGGAGATCCCCTCCGCCCGGAATCCGTTCGTGAGCCGGAACGCTTCGTCCCGGGAAAGATCGTCAACGGCCACTATTAACACTCCCGGCCGGACGCAGGGGACTGCCTCTTTCCCGACAGCAAGCAGTATCCTCTCTACGCCTATAGAGTATCCCGCGGCCCCGACATCCGGACCACCCATCTGTTTCGTAAGATCGTCGTATCTGCCTCCGGCAGCGACCGCGTTTTGCGCCCCTAAAGCGGGATGGACCACTTCAAATACGGTCCCGGTGTAATAATCAAGGCCTCTGACCATATAATCGTTCCGGCTGAAATCCACCTGCATGCCGCCGAGTATGCTCACCAGGTCATTATGTTCTTTCGCGCACCGCGCGCAAAGATAATCCGCGATACGTGGAGCGTTCTTCAGTACCGAGCCGCACCCGGCGCGTTTACAATCAAGCACACGGAGGACATTGGTCTCGACCCTTCGTCCGCAGTCATCACAAAGGTCCGCTTTTTCCTCAAGTAAAAAATCTTTCAACGCCGTTCTATAGGAAACCCGGTCGGACACGCACCCGAGCGAGTTCAGGGATATTTCATAGCCTTTGACCTTCAGGCTTTCCAGCACGGACACAAGGCTCAGGATGAGCTCCGCGTCAAGATAGGGACCGGAGGAGCCCATTATTTCAGCCCCTATCTGGTGGAATTGTCTGAGCCGTCCCTTTTGCGGGCGTTCCCCCCGGAACATGGGCCCCATATAAAATAATTTAAGGATATCAGGTCCCGTGTGCCAGCCATGTTCTATATAGGCGCGGACGACCGAAGCTGTCCCTTCCGGACGAAGTGATATGTCCTTCCCCCCCCTGTCGGGAAAAGAATACATCTCCTTCCCGACAATATCCGTATCCTCCCCTATGCTGCGTTTGAAAACTTCCGTCTCTTCCAGAAGAGGCGTACGGATCTCAGAGAATTCAAACAGGCCAAAAACCTCCCGCGCCCTGTCCTCGACCCAGCGGAACAATTTCGCTTCTTCGGGCGGGATGTCCGGCATGCCTCTGAGGGAGTGGTATTTAGACATTTTTTTTCACGTCCATTTTCATCCTCATGCCCGGCTTGAACCTGACCACCTTTTTGTCCGGGATAGAAACGCTGTCACCGGTCCTTGGGTTCCGTCCCATCCTGCCTTTACGCGTTTTGACCTTCAAAATGCCGAAGTTCCTGAGTTCGATCTTCTCTCCGGCGGAAAGCCTTTCAACGATCAGATCAAAAGTCCGCTGCACGACCTCCTTGACATGGATCTGTTTTAATCCCGTTTCTTCGGAGATCCTTAATATGATCTCTTTCTTTGTCATAAACCCTTCCTCCTTTCTTTTTTTACCGCTTCGTCCCGATACCTTTTAACCGCACGTATAAGCCATTATGCTAACACGGGTTACGGATCATGTCAATAGCAGTTTGGGACTCGAACTATTTCGTGACAAACTTCACATTCCCCAGGCCTATCAATGTTTCCATATCACTGAGAAGACCATCGGTCGGAACCACTGACAGACTTTTATCCGTTGACAGCCTGACCCTGCGTTTTTCAGGAGAGAGAAGCTCGATAAAGACAGGTATATTTCCCTTGTGCTTCTGTATGATCTTTTTTATCCCCTTCATCGCCTTTTCCTCAAGTCCGGTGCTCGACAGTTTCAGGACAACGGATCTGGTGAACAGCTCTTTCACTTTTTCCAGCGGTATGATGTCTTCGGCCACTATCTTGGGTTCTTCCTCGCGAAGGTTCAGCCGTCCATCGATATAAACCAGTGTATCTTCCTTCAACAGGCCCGGGGATTTCTGGAACGCGCGCGGAAAAACAAGCACTTCAACAAAATTATCAAGATCCTCGAGCCGGGCTATGGCCATCTTCTCGCCCTTCTTTCTCGTCACGGTAACGCGGACCCTGTTGATAAGCCCGCCGACCAGTACCCGCTGGCCGTCGGAAAGATCGGCCAGTTCGGATATCTTGCAGCTGGAATAGGCGTTCAAGAGTTTCTCGAACTTCGCCAGAGGATGTTTCGATATATAAAACCCGAGCATCTCTTTTTCACTGGCCAGTAGTTCATGTTCCGTCCATTCCGGGATATTCGGGATATCCTGAAAATTCTCCTTGAACGTCTCTATCGCCTGGCCGTCGTCAAAAAAGGACAGCTGGCCGTTACGCCTGTCCTTCTGAGCTTTCTGCGCCATCTCCAACACCCTGTCAACGATCGCTATCGCCTGGGACCTGTATATGCCCGTGGAATCAAAAGCGCCGCACTTGATCAGGCTTTCCAGGACCTTTTTATTGACGTTCCTGGGATCAACCTTTTCCGCAAAATCGTACAGCGACTCGAACTTTCCGTATTTTCTCCGCATCTCGATAATGTGTTCCACGGCGGCGGCCCCGGCGTTCTTTACCGCCACCAGACCGAACCTGATGCCTTCACCGACAACGGTAAAATCCCTGAAACTCTCGTTTATGTCCGGGGGAAGGATCTCTATGCCCATACGCAGCGACTCGCCTATATAATCGGCGATCTTATCCATGTTGTTCCTCTCGCTCGTAAGAAGCGCCGTCATGAATTCGACCGGGTAATTGGCTTTGAGATATGCCGTCCTGTAGCTGATCATCGCGTATCCGGTGCTGTGCGACTTGTTGAACCCGTAACCCGCGAAATACTCTATCTGGTCGAATATCTTCTCGGCTACTCTTCTGTCGACCTTATTCCTGTCGGTCCCCTCGAAAAACCGGACCTTGAGCTGCGCCATGGCCCCCGGTTTTTTCTTCGCTATGACCTTTCTTACATTATCGCCTTCCGCCATATTGAACCCCGCCAGGGCCGAGACTATCTTCATCACCTGCTCCTGATACACTATAACCCCGTACGTCTCCCTGAGTATCGGCTCCAGGGCCGGGTGGTCATACTTTACCTCGATCTCTCCGTTCTTTCTTTTTATGAACTCATCGACCATACCGCTGCCCAGCGGTCCCGGGCGATAAAGCGCTAAAATGGCGATAATGTCCTCGAACTTTTCCGGTTTTGTCTTGCGTAAAAGATCCCTCATGCCGCCGGATTCCAGTTGAAACACACCGGCGGTCTCCCCTCTGGACAGGATCTCATACGTGTGCCTGTCATCCAGTGCGATGTTCTCTATCCCGATATCTTTCTCCCGGGTACGCTTTACGATCTTTACTGTCTGATCTATCACCGTTAACGTCTTCAGGCCGAGAAAATCCATTTTCAACATGCCTATTTTCTCAAGCGATTTCATGGTATAACCGGTAGAGATCTGCCCGTCAGACGTCTTGTACAGAGGTATCCGCTCCTGCAGGGGTTTATCGGATATGACAACCCCGGCCGCGTGTGTCGAAGCGTGCCTGTTCAATCCCTCCAGACGTCTTGACATATCGATAAGTTCCCGGATGGTCTGGTCCCTTTCATAGGCATCCTTGAGCTCGGGCTCCCTTTCGAGGGCCTGTTCCAGGCTTATGCCCGTGTCATTGGGGACGAGCTTGGCGATCTTATCCACTTCCGCGTAAGGCAGACCCATCACGCGGCCGACGTCCCGTAAAACGCCTTTGGCCATCATTGTCCCGAAAGTGATTATCTGCGCCACTTTTCCCTTCGAATATTTATTCACCACGTAGTCAATGACCTCATTTCTCCTTTCAAAACAGAAATCTATATCAATATCCGGCATACTCACCCTTTCCGGATTAAGGAACCGCTCAAATATCAGATCATATTTAAGCGGGTCAATATCGGTTATACCTAACGCGTAAGAGATAATACTGCCCGCGGCCGAACCTCTTCCGGGTCCCACGGGGATCTGGGACCTCTTCGCGTAAGCGATAAGGTCCCAGACGATCAGAAAATAACTTATATACCCGCTTTTTTCTATTATCCGGAATTCATGTTCCACCCGCTTTTTTATCTCATCCGTTACTTCGGCGTACCTTTTCCGAACACCCTCGTCTATAAGCTCCTTGAAGAACGCCGCGTTGTCCCGGTTGTCCGGCGCGTAGAAACGGGGCAGATGCACCTGATTGAAATCAAGCTCCAACCGGCATTTTTCCGCTATCTTGACGGTATTGGCCACGGCATCGGGGAATTCACTGAAGGCGTGTTTCATTTCTTCCTGGGACTTGAAATACAACTGGTCTGATTGGAACTTCAGGCGGTCGGTATCATCGAGCATGGCCTGGGTCTGAATGCATAAAAGCGCGTCATGAGCCTTGGCGTCGCTCTTTTGCAGATAATGCACGTCATTTGTCGCGACCAGCTGGAGATCAAGTTCACGGGCCAGTTTGACCATCTCTCTGTTCAGATCATGTTGTTCCGGAAGATGGTTATCCTGGAGCTCCAGGTAGAAATTCTCTTTTCCAAAAATATCAGCGTATTCCAGTGCGGCTTTACGGGCCTGTTTTCTCTGATCGGACAAAAGGTAATGCGCTATCTCCCCTTTAAGGCACCCTGACAGAGCGACAAGCCCCCTGGAGCAGCGGGCAAGCACCTCCTTATCCACTCTGGGTTTATAATAAAACCCCTCGAGAAACCCTACTGACACGATCTCCATCAGGTTCTTATACCCCGCGGCGTTCTGGGCCAGGAGTACAAGATGAAATCCCGCCCCCTTTATGCCGTGGCTTGTCTTGTCAAAGCGGCTTCCCGGCGCTACGTATATTTCAGACCCGATTATCGGTCTGATGCCTCTCTCCATGGCCTGCTCGTAGAAATCTATGGCCCCGAACATGTTCCCATGATCGGTAATAGCGCAGGCGGACATATTATGAGCCTTTGCTTTGTCCAAGAGCTCTTTCACACGGCATGCGCCGTCAAGAAGGCTGTATTGTGTGTGGACATGAAGATGTATGAAGTCGCATCCGGGTTTTGTCATGATGTTTAAAAGGATAGTGTGAAAGTCTTACCGCTTACGCATGCCGACTCTCTGCGCGGTCTGATAGACCTTTCCCTCGGTCTGGATCGAAGGCGCTATGATCATCCTGACGAGCTGCATTTCAGAGATATTGTGCGCCCCGAGATTACCCATGCTTGTTGCCAGGGCGCCGACCAGATTCTGGGTGCCGTCATCGGTCTGCGCCGGACCGAAAAGTATTTCTTCAAGGCTTCCGGTCGTACCGACCTTTATACGCGTCCCTCTCGGCAGCGAGGGATGGGGCATTGCCATCCCCCAGTGGTACCCCCTGCCCGGGGATTCTTTACTTCTCGCGAAAGCGTTGCCCAGCATAACGGCGTCAGCGCCGGCCGCAAAAGCCTTGCATATATCGCCGCCCGTAGCCATGCCCCCATCGGTAATAATAAAAATCTTTTGCCCCGTCTTTTTACAGTAAAAATCTCTTGCCGCCGCGCAATCGCAGGTCGCCGTTATCTGCGGTACCCCTATCCCGAGAACGCCGCGGGAAGTACATGCCGTGCCCGGGCCTATACCGACGAATATGCCCCCGCAACCCGTTCCCATAAGGGTCAGAGCCACTTTATAATCAACGCAGTTCCCCAGGAGCACAGGGATCTTCATTTCCCGGCAAAATCTGTAAAGGTCCAGAGGCTTGTATGCGCTCGCCTCATGCTTAACGCTGATGACCGTGGACTGCACGGCGAATATATCACATCCGGCGTCGCGCGCGATCGGGCCGAATTCTTCCGCTACCTGCGGATTACAGCTTACGACAGCCGTGACGTCCGCCGCCTTGATCTCCATTATTCTCTTCTCAACAAGCTCTTTTTTGATGGGCCTGGAATAGACATCCTGTATGACTTTCGTCGATTCGTCTACATCGCACCCGATGATCCGCTCGATGGCTTGTCCCGGATCATCGTAACGCGTGGCCACGCCTTCCAGATGCAGAACAGCGATACCTCCCAGTTTACCGGTCGCGATAGCGAAATTCACGTCAACCACGCCGTCCATGGCGGACGCCATGATCGGGACCTGGAATTTTATACCGCCGATCTCACAGGAAGTGTCAACATCTGCGGGATCGATCGTCGATTCTCCGGGGACCAGCGCGACCTCATCGAATCCGTAACTGCGCCTGGCTTTGCGCCCCATGCCGACCCACATGCCCATCTTACCCTCCTTTTTTATCCTTGATTACGGGAAATCTTTCCCGGCCTCTACCGCAAAACTTTTTTCTTCTTCACCTTTCCACCGCATCCTGCCAAGAATGGCCTGCGCGATATTGGTCAGGTGGTCGCCTATCTTTTCAAGGTTATCGACAAAATCCAGAAACACCACCCCTGACCTCAAATCGCACATATTCCGGCTCAGCCTGTTCACGTGAGCGTCTTTAAGCTCCACCTGATAATTATTTATGATATTCTCTCTTCCCAGCACGCCTTCGGCTATCCGGGGATCATTCTTTTTTAAAGCCTCCTGGGTCTCTATCATCATGCTGTTGAGTTCGTTCCACATCAAGGACAGTTCATTCATGGCTTCATCGGTGAATGGGAGCTTCCCTTCCATTGTGCGCTCCGCGAGTTCGGCTATATTTTCGGAATGGTCGCCGATCCTCTCGATATCGTTGACATTATGGATCAGCACCGGCAGTTGCCGGGACACTTCCCCTGAAAGGTCTTTCTGGGAAAGCTCGACCAGATACTGCGTTATCGCCGACTGGAGGTTATCTACCGCATTTTCCAGCTCAGGCACGGGTTTGAGGGCGTTCAGGTCGTTCTCAAGGAAACTTTTCGCGGCGTTTGAAACAGACGCGCAGGCCAGACCCGCCATGCGGACCGTTTCCATGCGCGCCTGTTCCATGGCTATCGGAGGCGTCGCGAGCAGATGTTTTTCAAGATACTGCGGTCCGGGCTCAATGGCGCCTTTCTTTCCCCGCACAAGCCACACACTCGCTTTTTCCAGAAGACCGATAAACGGGAGAAAGATCAGTGTATTGGCCACGTTAAAAACGCTGTGCGAAACCGCTATATAGAACATGATGTTACTTATGCCGATCTTGCCGGGGATGATCGCTTCAATTCCCCTTTCAAACCAGCCGGTATAAACAAAGACCAACATATACGCCACTCCGATGACATTGAACAGGGTATGCGACATGGCCGCGCGCCTTGCCGTTAAATTCGTTCCCATCGATGCAAGCTGCGCGGTTACAGTGGTCCCGATATTGTCACCGAGCATTAAAGGAATGGCTGTTCCGAAACTTATCAGACCATTGAAAGCCAGTATCTGGACTATCGCTATGGTAGCGCTCGAACTCTGAAGAACAATGGTAAAGACCATTCCCACCAGAACGCCGAGGAGAGGGTTCTCACTGAAGGTGACAAATATGTCCTTAACCGCCTGACTGCTCTTCAACGGTCCGAAGGCGTCTTTCATGAAACCCAGTCCCATGAAAAGCAGGCCAAACCCCATGAGGACCTGTCCCCAGAACCTGGCGTTTTTGGTCCTTCCGAACATCTTGACGGCAAAACCTATGCCCACGGCGGGAAGGGCGTACTGCGTGACCTTGAAAACGGACATGGAAGACACCAGCCACGCGGTAACCGTTGTCCCTATGTTCGCGCCCATTATGACGCTTATTGCCTGCCGTAATACGATAAGACCCGCGTTGACAAATCCGACCACCATGACAGTGGTCGCGCTCGAGGACTGGATCAAACAGGTCACGGCAGCGCCTATTAATACCCCGATCACGGGAAGCCTTGTGACCAGATGAAGGATCGCCTTGAGGCGTTCACCGGCTATATTCTTCAGTCCCTCGGACATGGTCTGCATCCCAAGGAAAAAAAGACCCAGGCCACCGATGAGGGAAAAAGTCAAATTCAACGACATGTTTTTCTTGTATCCTGTTGTCTTCTATGAGTTTTAGAGGGAATTTTATAAGGCATAAAGTAGCACGGAGCAGTAGACATGTCAAGGAGAATTCAAGGGGCTCCCGCTACAAGGCGCTACGCCTGCTCCGGAGCATTCCCCTCAAGTCCCATATCCCAAATCCTGAACAACTCTCCAAAACGTTATCCTTTCCGGACTATGCCCTGAATTTCCTTCCACGCATCCACGCGGCGCTGAGCAGCGCGCCTATGAACGGCATTGCGCCTGCCGGCAGCTCCGGCACACCTCCGCCGGATCCTTCAAGGCCGCTTCCAAGCTTGATGTAGTATTTACCGTCATATTCCCAGGAGTCTCCTATGTTATACACTTCCCCGCCTGTATCTCCCGGAAGGTCCCCTGCCAGGTATGTCCAGTCCATGCCTCCTACCTCACCGGATGTCTGGCCGCTGTACAGGTCCGAGAGTGCAAGCATATCCGCTTCTGTGTATCCTGCCAGGCCGAGTGAGTCTATCCCGTCCCCTATCCACGCCGACGCCAGCCGCGCGTAATAGATCTCATAATCGCCATCCTCATCGCCATGCCAGGCTATGCCGCCGTTATATAGTGACGGGACTCCGTCAACAGCCGTATTATTCGTTATCTGCGTGGTT